>NZ_JAVJTO010000139.1:0-4037 GCF_040220235.1 Coleofasciculus sp. B1-GNL1-01 | reverse complement strand
CCCAGACTTGTTGATGTAATACACCCAGAGGCACGCCATTACCAGTCGTACAGAATACTGAGTGAACTTTTAAGCCATAAGATTTGGCATTATCCAAGTAACCCATGCCTTGGGTTGCTGGATGATGTGTGAAATTCAGTTCGGTGGTATCCTGAATCGCAATGACAACAGACTCTTTTTTGACTCGTTCGACTGTACTGCTTTGGTGAGCTGAGGTGATCGCTTCTGGTTTGACATAGGGAGATTTCCAAAACTCGTAGGCCGCTTGGGTGGCGGCTAAATCTCCCGAAGCTTGCGGTACGCTGGCATTCGGTTGTGCTGCTAAATCACTGACTATGCGAATTAGTCGTTTTTTACGGCGCACGTCCCCCAATTGTGCATATTGCAATTCCTCCACTGCCCAAGCTTTCATTGAAGTACCTCCTTGTCAACAATCAAACACTTGCTGGTTAAACTTGCACCCCCTGCGGCCAAGGTTGCCTCTACTTTTACACATCCCCATCAGGCTCTTGACTATTAATGGACTAGCGCTCTAGTACGTGAGTGGGAACTGTTTGGGTGCGATCACACTCTGGCAGGCGATCGCACTCTGACTGGAAAAACAGTATGAAATAAGCAGCAAGCAGCTCTACGATACCAAGATTGAGTGCTGGTGAGTGACAAACTTCTACCAGAATCTCCCGATCACTCTGAACCCTTTGCACAAAAAACAACGCCCCAAGGCCGATGGTTGGATACAGCCATATTTATTTTTTAAGCTATATTAAGCATTGCTCCCCAACCCAGACACCATAAGACTTGTGGATTGTTAAGAAAGATGTGACTAATGCATAGCTTGCTAAGGGGGGATTAAGGGGGTTTTTTCAAAGCAACGAGATTCAATGTTTCACACCGAAAAGCTTTTCATCTTAAGCTTACACGGATGCAAGCCTGAGTTCCCTTACAAGACATTAACTGCCTTATGTAATAATAGCGTTTTCAGGGTTTGATTCATGGTTTGGCGGAAATTGCGGCGAATTGTTGCTTCGACTTTTGGTTCAAAATCTAATTTCAATAACTGTCGAATCGCGGGTTCTGCTGCAATCATACTTTCAGCATCATACCCTTGTGAGGTTTGCTCTAAGGTTTGCCGGAATTGATAAATTGAAAATGTTCCTTCATCATAAAAACGGGGACTTTCTCGCACATATCTGTCACACTCTGTCCGCGCTTCACTGGCTAACGCCTGACAGACTAGCTTTTCCACCCCCTTTAACTGTTGCTCAATTCCGCCATCATTTCCCAATAATCGATAGAGTTGACGGTAATAATCACGGCGGCGTATTTGTTCCATCAGATAAACAAAAAAGTGAGAAGCTACCTGTTGAGATGCTTTAACTAAAACATCTTCTAACTGATTCGCCAAATCATAAAGCGCCTCGACTAAAACCGCAATTAAGGGGGCTGTTGCATTGCGGGGATGGCTGCGAGTGGCGCGACTATAGGCTTGGGCGACGGAGAATGTATTGAGTAATTCATCTAGGCGTTGAATCATTTGATGTTGAAGTTGGCGAAATTCTATCTCAAAGGCATTACAACTATTGGTTACCGCCTGATTGACTTCTTCAGCGATGTGAATACAAAACTCCCTTCCTACTTGTTGCAATTCTTGATTCAGCCGTTCTAACTCCTGGGCTTTCATCGCCTCAATTTCGTGAGGTTGACTGTCTAAATCTCGCTGAATTGCCAGATAATGTTTTTTGAGATTAATACATAAGGGTTGTAAGTCATCAGCGAGATTGGCAAATAACTGCGGACGCTTTTCCTCGGTAAGATAGCGCGTAATGGATGTGCGAAACTCTTCAATCCCACTATCTTGAATCAGTTTTTCCAGGAGTGGTAGTCCCCATTCACTAAGAATCCGCACATAGTTCTCTGCTGGCGTTTCATACCCTCGGACAGAGGGTTTAAATTCACTCCCCACAAATTTACCCGAACCACAATACCGATTAAATTCATTCACGAATTGTGGCGTTTCCTCTTGGATACCTGTCCCTCTCACCGCCTCGGCTAAAATAGAATCTAAGCCAAAGCGATCGCGTTCTGTAGTCTGCTTGATCTGACTACCATAAAATCCCAGTAATCCGCTGGTTTTGTGAACTTTGGGTGTATCCCAGAATTGGCTACGAATTAAATCATCGAGTCGCTGTCGCAATTGGATGCGATCGCGGTTTGCTAAAAACCCTGCCATTAGCAAGTCTAATGCCTTTGCTTGTTTGGCGCGTTCTGACTTACTTTCTCCGCCTTCCTGTTGAATAATTTCTTGACATCCTTGGCGTAAAGTGTTAATTTCATCCGGTTGATGAATATGAGCGGCGGCTTTTGCGGCGGCGGATAATCCCAATTTTTGACATAGGGCTACCGCCTGTTCTCGAATCTCTGTTTCACTCAAAAATGTCAACACTACTCGTTCTTGATCGGTATCCGCATAGGCGATATAACATTCTGTACCTGTGGCGTGTCCCTCGGCGCTATAAAGTAGTTCTCGTTCTAATAGTGCGTTAATCAGCATCGATTTCCCCGCACTAAATGCACCCGCAAAGACAATCTCAAATGTGGGAGAAATGGCTTTTTGTAGAGAGGCTTGCACAGAGGTGATATCCTGGGATGCGCGTAGCGATGACTCTTGATGTAGTAATTGCAGAAGACTTTCTACTTGGGCTTGCAGGTTCTCACATTGAGCTGACGTGGATGTCATGATGGTAGCGATTGAGCGAAAAGGTGTTTAGTTTGATTGTATCGCCAGTTTAATTTAGAACTTACGTATTGACAAAGTGAATAGAATGTGTTTGCAAAGACCAGCTTATCTGATCCCATGGTGATCTATTCTGCGATTAAGATAACAAACTGGGAAGACGCAATCGCTCCTTTGTACTAAACTAGAAGCAACAACGCTAGGCTATTCCATGACCAATATAGATGGTGAAACTGATGAAGACAAACAAATAGCCAGACTAAAAATCCATCGGGATTTAATTGGATGGATTATCAAGGAACTTAGACAAGAAGGTATCCTTGCTGAGAGAACAGTTGGAGGAAACCCAGATGGAGATATTTTAATTGTCAATCAAGATCATGTTCCACGAGTTAAAGAAATAATACGCCAGATGCAAAGGCGATTTAATCCTTAAGTTACACCAAGGAGAATATAGCCACGGAAGAATCCTACATTGAGGTTAAAGCCCATAAATCAAAACGTATCGATTCTGCTCTAGCCAGGAAATTAATTTCTAAAGAAACAGTTATCGGCGTTGTCACTACCGGAAAAATCACTCAACCGGCTAAACAGTTATTAGATTCAGCAGATATAGCATGGGTAGAAAATTTTCCAGAAACAGAATTGACCAACTCTGATGATACGGAGAATAGATGATCATGTTAGATATTATTTTCTACTCAGCCAACAATCAAGACCCCAACTATATAGAATTGTCAGAAAATATTTATGAATGGTTAGCTAGATCCAAATTTTCTAAGATTGGGAAATCACTAGAAACAAAAATAAAAATAGATGGAGAAGAAGAAAGTTTACCTTTGGTGCCGTTAGATCAAGAAAATCGCCGCCAACTTAGACTATTTTTCCTTGAGGCGATTGCCAATGAAAGTGATGTCATCCTAACTCAGCTTGAAGCCTATGATTCAAAAGCCACCTATCAACAGGCAATTTATCGCTTAAGGAAACTCCAAGAGTTACGTAAGTGTGTAGAAAACGAAAACTATCAGTATCTTCAGCGCGTCTAATTGATAACTTTTGAACTTACAGTGCTTTTCAAGTATAGTGAAGTACACAGACAGATCCCCGATGTCTTGAAGAAGTCGGGGATCTTGCTTGAGGCTGTACCTCATCAGGATTTGGTATAAGTAGGGTCTGCTGAATAACTCTTGTGGTGGGGAGAGGCAATAGGCAATAGGCAATGGGCAATGGTTTCAACCCTCTGTCGAGGGAAAATTCGGCGCTGAGGTTGGCAAAAATTCCAGGATGCAAGAGAGTGGTAGTG
>NZ_JAVJTO010000138.1:0-6676 GCF_040220235.1 Coleofasciculus sp. B1-GNL1-01 | reverse complement strand
CACTACCACTCTCTTGCATCCTGGAATTTTTGCCAACCTCAGCGCCGAATTTTCCCTCGACAGAGGGTTGAAACCATTGCCCATTGCCTATTGCCTATTGCCTCTCCCCACCACAAGAGTTATTCAGCAGACCCTACTTATCTTTCCCTTACCGACTCACCAATTGCTGAATCACAGAGGTTTGCTGCTCAATCACTGTCGTTTGCTTCTGAGATAAAGCAATTAAAGACGTAATTGACTCTTGCTGCACCTCATTTATCGATTGCATTTCTTTGATCTGCTCTTTAAGTTCCTGAATCGCTTCCTTGAGTTCCTGAACTTGAAAAAAAACTTCTTCTGTGGGTTCCATACCTTAACCAATTACCGCCTTACCTTTCTCAACATACTTAGAAAAAACATCCCAACCGTTATAGCCGCCATTCACCAATTTTCTGACTTTACGCCAATCTCCCACTTTTGCGGCAGTGGCGACCCCTCTATCTTTGAAGTAACAAGCTAGTATCTTAGCAGAAATTTCCGGGTCTAGAGCTAATTCAGGATTATTCTCCAAATCCACCCCCAATTTTTGCCCATACGTGCGATAATTGGCTCTCCCCGTAATCTGAATGTAACCTCTACCGTGATACTTCGCCCCATCCCCTGGTTGCACATTGCCTATATCACGGCGTCCTTCATAATGTTTGGTAAAGTATTTCGGTCCACCAAACTCATTAATGGGCTTAAACCCGTTGGTTTCCACTCGCACCGTTGCTAATAAACCAATTAGCACCTGCTTATCCAAAATATCGTAGTCCTGAAGCGCCTCTAGCACCCCAGGTAAATATTTCTGGCTATCGGCGAGGGGACAATCCATTATTTTGGACGCTTGTTCGGGTGTAATCAGTTGCGGTACGGCGGGTTTAGCCGACTCACTATTTCCCTGACCATTCATCGATGCTTGTTTTTTGGGTTCTTCCGGTTCTTCTTCTTCAAACCAAGCCATTGCGGCGGCACCTAGCGGGGGCAAGTCTTCGAGAGTCACCGGGGTAGTCTGGACGTCTTCCCCATTGTTTTCCGCAGGTTCCAGCGGCGCTGAACGCTCATGTTCCAAACGCTCTTTCTCTTCTCGCAAGCGGCGTTTCTCCGCTTCAAGCCGCCGCAATTGCTCCTGATACTCCATTTGCTGGTTGAGATTTTCCAGGGCTAGAGCCGAATTTTGAGCCACTGTTTCTTCTGTCTTTTCCTTGCTCTTCTTTTCTTTTTCTTCAAACTGAGCGACGAAACCCTGCACGTCTTTCTGAATCAGCTGCTCAACGTGATAGGCAAAGGTGGCATAGGCATCGTCATGGGATTCAAACTGACTGTAGGGTCCAGCCATTTGCAGGAACTGCCAGCCCTCAATTTTCATACTTTCGGCTGTATTGCGGAATTGCTTATATTTTTCCCCATGGGCGAAAAATTCTTCCACGGCGGCGGAAACAGCTACCGCTTGACTCAACCCAAACGCTGACCATCCGACAATTTCCTGGATCTTAGGATTCGGGCTTTTGAATCCCACCATGGCGGGAACAATAACACCACCGATAATCGTTAGTAACCTCAAAGAGTTATGGCGATCGCGTTCCTTGGTTGCCCGTCCTTCCAGCCACAGCACTTGATCCAACCAGCGGGCTTTCATAAAGTCCTTTTTCAAGGGGGGCAAGTCCGTCTGCTCGATTAAGTTACTCAGGTGTTGCCTAAGATATTGACTGTAAGAGTTCTTTTTTGCCACGTTCTATGCCTTGATCTGCAAGAGTCTATATAACAATGGTGGGCTTAAGACATTATGAAATGACCCAATGAATAATTTAGTTTGAGCAACAAACGCTTCATGCAACACTCAAACCGGATCAGCGGTATACGTCTCAATCAACTTAATTTTTATTATGTCATAAAAAAAAATAAATTAGCATCAATCTCCGAATTACACTTATTTTAAAACCTCCGATTTCACCGAATCAATGTCAACCCTTCTTCCCACCTTATTTGGAGGCAATTTATTCGGGCAACGCATCCGCAGGTCTCGAAAGCATCTGCCCAATTAGGTGAGCCAGTGCTGCTGCATCTTTACTCACATTGATAGCGTGCAAAAGTCCCGATGCCACTAAATCTACGGCTCGTTCATCAGTTACCTCTCCCTGCAACGCGGCTGCCAATTTATCAGCCGTTCGTCCACTCCCGGCTAAGACAATCGCAGGTCGCTTGGCTTTCACACTTTGCGCCACATCCTGCCAGGTAATCTCACCACCATTCACCACAATCGTAACCGACGGCAACCCCTTAGCTAAATGACTACCAATCTCAGATAACCAGGGGGATTCATCTCCCCAATTACAGCCGGGAACTAAAACAAAGTGGGTGTGATTTGGCTCTAGCATCGCTGCATCAGCATTCATGCTTTTAACACCAGGAAGTATAACCGTGCCAATCGCGGCGACACCAATTAACGGGAATGTCCCACAAATCCTTGTCCGCGCTTGACCAATAAATTGCATAATCCCCGCATCCGTCCCCCCATCGACAACCACCACTCCCAGTTGTTCAGCTAGAGGCGCAATCACTTCGAGAAAAATGCGTCGCAAATCATTTTTGTCAGACTCACTAATCTTACTCGCTCCACCCACTAACGCCAGGGTAGGACGGGGTTGGTCAAGACCAAGCTGGTGCAACGCCGCCGCCAACGCCGTGGGACTGTGGACTTGAACAACATGGGCGGAGAGGTTATTGTTAAAGGTTAAAGTACAGGAGTTTTTCATTGAATTGACTCTAGAGAGAGAATATTTTAACCATCAGTTTAACCATGTCATCGAGGACAATGATCTTAAGAGTAAGCCACGTCAATCCTTAAGAGCAACAAGGATGGGTTACTCCAGTGCACGGGTTAACCTGAGCTTCACGCCTTTTTCCTCTCTCTAGTATTCCCAGTTGTTTGGTTATTTCACGAACAAGTCGCACTAATTTTTTCAATTCTCTTTCTGCCAAAACAGCAGGGGTGAACCTGATTCTTGCTCAAGATGGTCGGAAAATCAACCGGTAGAGACGTTGCATGCAACGTCTCTACATTTATTTAACTGGCTAATACTTCCGTCCTCGTGTTCCAGTACTCAAACTTGGTGGTATCAATATGCTCAACCACGCCTCCTAAGTGGCGTACCTGGTGAACCATGTCACCTGTACCTCCGGGCGCGTCACCGCCTTTACCGTTCCACAGCACAATCAGTCGCACACGATCAATGCCATACATGAGGGTGGAATACAACGCCCAGCGATTATTGCGCTCGAAGGCATTATCCCCTATCGGCACGTCTCCCAATCGGTCTGGTTGCAGACTAAATGACACATTAGGGTGATTCTGAATTGTATAGAAACGGGATACCCAGTTATCCCCAGCAAAACTAACGGATTCGAGAATAAACTGAGCTGGGGCAAAGGGCAGAAACACCTCCACCTTCATGTTCCGCTTTAAGCAGGCTTCGATAAACAAAATATCACCGCCACAAGCCGCACCGGGAGCAATTGCCAAGCAATTGGTACTGGGATTTAACTTATCCAGAGTCTCCTCAATTTTTTGCCGCGCCTCATTTTCCATGGCGGCGGGAAAACGTGGTTGTTCCCGTGTCGGACTATCAATCATGTGACCGGAAAAGAGGATCACTTGTGTGGGTTCTGGTTCGCTCTCATCCGCCGTTATTGCCGTTTGATTGTTCAGTCGGTCAAGTTCCCCTTGGATCACCACTTGTCCTGCTTGTACATACTCCGGGCGGAAAGAAAGCGCCGCCAAAAGTTCCAGTTGATCCAGGGTGGCTTCTAGGGCAAATTTATTGTTCCAGAGTAGCGTTAACGCCTTTTTATAGGCTCGCATTACCTGTTTCGGATCGTCGGCTGCCAATACCGCTAAATCTCCTAAGGAAACATACGGCCAGGCATCATTTTCATTGGTCTTAACGGCACTTTCCAGGCAGAATTGAACCGCCCCTTTGAGATTGGGCAACTGTTGCCGTAGGGCTTCTCCTTCAGCATCACTATCGATATCACAATGCTGAACTAAATGATCGAGAAGGACTAATAAGGTGAGGGCATTAATCCCGGCATAATAGTGATTGTGATCCAGCCGATAGGCTTTGAGATAGGTATCAACGGCTTTTTTGAGTAAGTGAGCGGCATCATAGGCAGTACTCAACCGCTCCGGCTGATCTGAGATGTCTTTCCATTCATTGCGCCACATTTCTTTGTAAATGCGAGCTAAGTAACAGAGCGCATCAATATTTTTGGGTTCATCTTGGAGCAATGACTCTAATTTGACAATCCCTTCATCAAATTGCTTTAAGCGGCTGAGGTGAAAGGCTTCTTCTTGGCGAAACTCAGAATTTTTGGAGTTGATTTTCAAGCCTTGGCGATATTCTTTGAGCGCTAGGGCATGATTTCCTAGATTTTTTAGGGCTTTCCCTGCTTCCGCCAGGGCTTCTTCTTTAATTAGGGGATTACTCACCTCTTCGGTTAATAACAAGACATCCCCAATCCGCTTTTGTCGCTGGGCAAGCACCACCCGCTCTTGCCATTCTTTGTATTCCTGCCAGTATCCGGTTGCCAGGGGTGTTTGCAAGGACTTGCGATCGGGTTCATCCAGTCCGGTTAAAATACTGAAAATTGGGCTATGAATGCGGTTTTTGTCGGACTCCCAGGTGGCACGCGCCATTTTCACGATCGCCTGCTTGTCTTTGTGTAAATACTCTGGGTCAGGACAACCGCTATCATCACAGTGATAAGGCAGAGTCCGGACATTGAAAATATCGTAAGGCATGTAAGACCGACCACATTGGATGTGAATCAAGCCGCGCTTACGCAGGGCGTGGCGAATGCCTAACTCGTAAAATACGTTGGCATTATCAATGCTTAAATCTGCCAGCACCAGGTCAGCGAGCAATAGCTCCTGAAACATATCCGTCAAAATATCGCCGCTAACCATTTCTTCATCGGCACGAAATGACTCAAATCCTGCCTCTTCTAACGCTGGCTTAATTAAGTTTCGATAAATGCTGTTAAAGTCAATCCAAAGCCCATCCGGTCCTTTTTTTCGTCCAAAGGGCATGACCACAAAGGCATGAGGTAATCCCTTTTTCGGCGGTTCCTGAGCAGGTTCTTCAACTTTTTTAACCACCTCCAATGTGACCGCTTCTTTGGGGGTTTTGGCGGTAACGGCTAGGGTTTCAACCTTGTTCGATTCTTCTGGGAGTTCGACAACAGGTTCAATGAGTTTTGGCGCAGGATGTTTGAGCGCTTCTGTGAGTAAATCATCACTCGGTTCCAGCAAAGGTGTGGCAATTTGACGCCGTTCGGAAATTGGTTGACTATAGTAATTCCAAAGTGTATTTTCTGTCGCCAGCACGAGCTGAAAAAATTCCTCACCCGTCCGCTCTTTTGCGGTTAAACTTTGCCAGCGATCGCGAATCATGTTGAGGGCTAAAATTAGCTGGTTATTCGCATTCACGCGATCATCGATTCGTCCTAGTTCTAACCACAGGCTAAATACCGTTGCCAAAAACAGGGTAAACGCTACCCAGACGCCGACACTCACGCCTAAAACGGGTAATAATGCACTCAATCCAGCCACGCTAAACATGGCAATTTGTAAGCGAGTGCGAGTGGTGTTCAGTTGGGCGAGTTCTTGGGTATAGTGTTGCCGTTGCGCTTCTAGGCGATAGTGTAAGTAATCTGAGGGCAGTAAATCCGTAAAACCCGGATCACGACTTGGGTATTTGCCCATCGCATCCGGGGGAAGATTCCCTGTATAAGATTGCAGCACTAAATCACTGCCAATACTATCAAAGACCTGGCGTTGAATTGCTGTAACTCGTTCATTCAACCATTGATGACGATTCTCTTGTCCGGGTAGCAATGTCCGATACAGATAAATCGTTTTGCGAATTTCCTCTGCACCAGCATTGAGAATTTGCCAATACTGTCCTTGTTGCAGGTTGCGACTAATCGCCAAAACGATCACATTGATAATCGGAACTAAAACTAAACCAATGATTAAGATTCGTCCCGGTGGGGCGGCGATAAGTTGCCTATCTGTACTGGCGATAACCACGGCGAGGAATGTGGCGATCGCACTGAGCAAAATTGATCCACCCCGAAGACTCAAATATTGTCTGTAAGTGATTGCAGCTTGGGTTTTAAGCTGGGCGTATCGCTGCCATGCTGTTTCTAAAACTAAGGAGCGATCGCCATTGAGGTCGTGTTCTATCATTACTTACTCGGCTTGATCCTACTGCTATCCTGTGACTGTTCGGAAAAAGAGAGACTAGCTCCACTACGCTAACATCTAGTTTCTAGGAATTACATCTTGACAGAATAAATAGAATATGATTAGTTTTGATGGTTGAGCAGGGCGGTTTAGCCCCTTTATTCCTTGGCTGCTATTCCCGACACCCGACACCCGACAATTTCTTCTGGTCACAGATAGGGTCAAAGATAGCAGTTTTATGTGGGGGGGCCCCCCCCCCCACCCCCCCCGGGGGGGGGGGCGCCCCCCCCCCATAAAACTGCTATCTTTGACCCTATCTGTAACAAGAAGAAATTGTCGGGTGTCGGGTGTCGGGTGTTGGGCTGAAGGGGTGACAAGCTGGCTAAAAGCTTTTCAAATCGGGCTTTGAGC
>NZ_JAVJTO010000137.1:0-25109 GCF_040220235.1 Coleofasciculus sp. B1-GNL1-01 | reverse complement strand
TTAACCGCTCTGCTTGTCGATCTAGATTATCTTTGTTTTGGGCGCTGGAAACTCTTGCATAAATACAAGCTATCAAGTCAGGTTTCAAGTTGTCCTCAATCGCCTCCGAAGTTATGATAATCGTACCAGACGGCAATTGATGACCTGGCAAATTTCCTTGTTTCCACCACCTCCAGGCAGTTCGATAACTGATTCCTGCTTTTTTGGCATAGTCTGATAGTTTCATGTTTATATATTACCAAACATGACTATATCTGACTATATTGTTATTGAAACTTTACAATACCAAATCTCCGGTGTCTTCGCTTCGCTTGTCGGGCAGGCTTTTTACTTAGGCGTGACCACGAAATTTGGTTACTGAACCGACGCTCTAGCTACCCACGGCATACTCGATGATATCTGGGGATTAGGGAGTGCGATCGCACTAGCTCCTTCTAATAACGATAACGGCTTACTTACAGCTGATGAAATCCTCACCATGAATCTCAACGCCGAATTGGTTGTCCTCAGCGCCTGCAATACGGGTCAAGGTCGAATTACCGGGGATGGCGTCATTGGTTTATCCCGCTTCCTTATTTCGGCAGGTGTACCCAGTGTGATTGTATCCCTGTGGACAGTGCCAGATGCTCCTACAGTCTCCCTGATGCAGGAATTTTATCAAAATCTACAAAACAATCCTGACAAAGCCCAAGCGCTGCGACAAGCCATGCTGACGACCATGGCAAAACATCCTCATCCTAGAGACTGGGCAGCCTTTACACTGATTGGAGAAGCCGAATAACGCATTATTCTTGTCCCATGCTACCCGTTAACCAAGCCGAATCCATTATCTTAGATCTCGTCCAACCTTTAGACCCTGAGTTAGATAGCGAAATCATCGACCTATCCGCCGCCACAGGTCGCATTTTGGCGTCTCCTGTAACCAGCCAATTAGATTTTCCCCACTGGGATAATTCGGCGATGGATGGTTATGCAGTACGCTATGCGGATGTGCAGTCAGCGAGTGAACAGCAACCAATCAGTTTAAACATAGTTGAAGAGATTCCCGCTGGCTATCAACCACAAAAAACCATTGCACCCGGACAAGCGGCGCGTATCTTCACCGGTGCCTGTATGCCCCAGGGAGCAGATACAGTGGTAATGCAGGAACATACCCAGCGCCGGGATAACCAAGTTTTAATCTTACAAGTCCCCAAACCGCAAGGCTTTGTGCGTCATCAGGCATCTTTTTACCGGGCTGGAGACCCCCTCTTAGAATCAGGAATTCAACTAGGTGCGCCAGAAATTGCTGTCCTCGCCGCCGCCCAATGTACGGAACTCACCGTCTATCGCCGTCCCAAAGTTGCGATTCTCTCCACGGGGAATGAACTGGTTACGCCGTACCAACCCTTGCAACCGGGTCAAATTGTCGATTCCAACCAATACGCCTTAGCCGCTTGGGTGACTCTCTGTGGCGGAATCCCTCAGGTACAGGGGATTGTCCGTGATCAACCGGACGCCCTGAAGCAAGCCATTGCCCAAGCGATTCTAGCTGCCGATATGGTTCTGTCTACAGGTGGCGTCTCTGTGGGCGAGTATGACTATGTAGATGAAATCTTAGCCCAACTGAATGCGGAGATTCACATCCGTTCGGTTGCGGTTAAACCCGGTAAACCCTTAACCGTGGCGGCGTTTCCGCCTCCGAGTCAGGGGAATAAAAAAGGCTCATCGCATCCAGTCTTATATTTTGGTCTCCCCGGAAATCCAGTCTCGGCTTTAGTCAGTTGTTGGCGATTTGTGCAACCTGTGATGAAAAAGCTGTCTGGTTTACCAACGCAACAATGGAAGCCCAGATTTATCAACGCCATCTCCCGTAGCGAACTTAAATCCGATGGGCGTCGAGAATCCTATTTGTGGGGTCAGCTTCAATTAGTTGAGGGAAACTATGAATTCAATCTGGCGGGTGGGAGTCACAGTTCGGGGAATTTAATTAACTTAGCTCAAACCACAGGTCTGGCGGTTGTACCCGTGGGTCAAACTTTAATTTCAGCCGGAGAAACGGTGCAAGTTTTGTCGGTAGGCTAAGCTGTTCGACATTTAAACCTTAATATCAATAATGGCGTAATCCTTGTAGTGCGAGCATCTTGCTCGCTACTAATACCCAATTTAAATGTATGATAGCTGAGTTCCAGACGTAGCTTGCTACGTCTGGAACTCATCGGTCGGGGCGGGTTTAGTCGCATCTGTTGTGATGTCAGAAACGATAATCGTGAAACCCACCCCTACACAAGTGCTAATTTATTTGTTCCAACCGAGGGGCTGTTCAATTTCCAATTCATCAACTTTGGAAATCTGCTCACCCGGCTTGTTCACAATCTGCACGGTACTGGCTTGCAGTCCTTGTTCACCTTCCTCGGCAAAGAAGCGCACACCTGTACCGATACTTAAGCGGTCAAAGTCATCATGGAGGACACTATTGCGGTGGAAATAGACTTCCTGACCCTCCACGGTTTTGAGAAAGCCGTACCCTTCCTCGGGAAATAACTTGGTCACTATTGCTGTCATTTCCTGAGTCGGATGAGTTTTGACCTCATTCCGTTGCCGTTCGCTAAGTTCGATAAGCTGGCGACGTGCCGACTCAAAGGCGTTGCGTATTACGGTTTCTACGGGCTGGTACTGCGTTCCTTCTCCCGGATTTTCGACTACGGCAAGTTCGTGACCTGGTGGTACTGTCATATCGATTCGCACCCGATAGGGAGAACCGCTATTTGGTTGCTTATGTGCCTGTTCAATGGCAATGCGGCAACTATTAATGTGGTCGCAAACCTGCTCTAACTTACCAACTTTTTCCTGGACTAATGCATCCAGCGCGTCGGTTTTTTGTACATCCCGATAGGAAATTTCTAAGGGAAGTTGCATAAATTATCAGTCCTCAATTCAGCTATTGCTGCTATTTACAATTACGCACGGACTGCTTGGGGCCAAAGTTCTTTAATCTCGGCGGGTAGAATGCCGGTGATATCTTCGATTTCACCCGTGGAAACACGGTTAGACATAAGCTTGAAAACAGCGCGTGCGATCGCCTCAGCATCAATGTTCGGTTCAATGGTTTGGAAGTAATCGCTGATGTGGCTCAAGAATTGGTCTTTAGTGCGTTCCTTACTGGGGTTGGTTGCCGGTTTCCAGTCTTCGTAGTAAAACCCAGTCAGTAGGATGGGCAACTGAACAGCCAATTGAGCCGCTTCGTCTACCGTCAAGCGATCGCGCAAAGCGTGCAAGGTGACACGCAATCCCTGGAATGCTCTGTGTTTATCCTCCCAGCCCAATTCTTTGGCTACGTCATTGACCCAAGTGTTGCTCTTTTGAACGGTGGTGTCAAATGCTGGTAATCCTGTCATAGACATAACTATTATTATTCCTCCTTTTATTTATGTTATTTTCATCGGATGCCAGAGGTTTTTATTGCTGTGAACCTCTGTAACACCACTGTGATCAGATTAACAAAGTGATCGGGTTCAGGTTTTCTATCGAATTACGTAGATTTGTCCTAGAAATATCGGATGATTTTTATTAAAAAATTGTCGCTGCATTTGCCTCTTCCTTAAGATTGATTTAAGTTTAAGTAGGGGTTGCTGAATAAGAGTTGTGGTGAGGCGAGGGAACAGGCAACAGGAAACAGGGAACCCCCAGGATTTGATGCTTGTTCACATTTCGTAGTATCGCAATCCACCGACTACCCCCTGGTATCTGCTCTTTTGGTGGAGTCGGTTCCTCTTCCACTCTTGCCAAATCCTTCCGTGTTGGCGAAACAGCCAAACTATTGCTCTTGTGGGTTCCTGCTGGTATCCGTTCATCGGGAGAACCTGGATTGAGTGGGGGTTCGCCTACTTGGATGACGTTTTTTTGGGTTAATAATAAATCCTGTCCAGCTTGAGGGTAAAATGATAACATCAGGAAACGTTGATGAGGTTGAATGCCAATGACAGGCTGACTCAAAACCGTTCCCCAAAGAATTAGGTTTAATACTATGCCAGCCTGAGTATTCATAGATAATGTTCCTGACTCAACTCTAATCGCTTACGTTGAGTTCAGAATAGTTGGCAGAACTTTCCTTATGCCAACCGTATCCTCTAGAGGCTGGATGGTAGTGATTATCTCAAATAAACAGTTAGGGGAAGGTATCAGACTTAGGGGATTCCCCTAACTTTTTGAATATTCAACAGCCTTTGATGTAAACTCAAGGCTGAAAGCTCCAGTCGGCAAAAGCTGACTGAATAAGATAAAACATCCTTCAGCTACCCGATCAATCTGTGCGCGACACCATCACGGGTTCTTGATAAAGGGGTACAGTAAATGTCACAGTTGAACCTAAGTTTTCCCCCATGCTAAAGAAATGTACGACACCGCCCATGGTTTCCACTAGCTTTTGGGAAATGGCTAACCCTAACCCGGTTCCCCCGTAAGGACGATTGAGTCCACCATGCACCTGGCTAAAGGATTGGAAGAGTTTGTCCTGCTTATCCAAGGAAACCCCAATTCCTGTATCCGCAACCCGCACTTTCACATGTCCGGGAAATTCCTGTCCTTGGAAATGGACTTTCTTGCGAATGACTTCGGCGCTGATGGTAATTCCCCCTTCATCGGTAAATTTAATCGCATTCCCCACCAGATTTAGCATCACCTGGAGTAACCGTTGATAGTTCCCATACATAACAATGCCATCGTAGACGGCGGGAATTTCCAGGGTGAAGCTCAAGTTTTTATGATGAGCTTGCTGAGCGGTAAAATCATAGACCTTATTAAATAGATACTCTAACTCAACTGGACTAAACTCCAGCTCCATTTTTCCGGCTTCAATCTTGGCGATATCTAAGATATCGTTGATGATGTTGAGCAGATGTAAGGCGCTATTATGGGCTTCCTGGATAAACTCGCGCTGTTCTTCAGGATCATCCGCCATCCCTTCCAGAATCAGCTTGAGAAAGCCAATCATCCCATTTAGGGGCGTCCGCAATTCGTGAGACGTGCTAGCAAGAAATTCACTCTTGAGGCGAGACACTTCTTCGGCTTGTTCTCTGGCTAGTTCCAGTTCTTTATAGAGCGTACCATGAGCGATCGCGGTTCCCACTTGTTCGGCTAACTCCCGCACTAGCTCAATTTCCGCATCACTCCACGGACGGTGGCGATCGCACTGTTGTAAACTAATTAAGCCATTGGGTTCATCTTTATATGACGTGGAAACCACCAGCAGGGATTTTTCCTGAAACCGACTCGGGACGATTTGGTCAACTACAACGGGTTCGGAACTCCACATCGCTTGTTTCATTATCAGTTCCGACTCCAGTTCCAGCGTCATCCCCAACATTTCCTCTAATGAGTCTTGGCGATACTCCGCTTCCACCTTGACATCCGTATAGTCGGGTTTGTAGGAACAGATAATACAGCGACTGACTTGTAGAGCTTTGCCTAAACTGTCTACCGTTTGTTGCCAGATTGTATCTAAGTCTAACGTCCGGCGAATCCGGCGGGCAATTTGGGTCAGCAGTTTTTGATTCGGATCGACACTTAACGGTACCAGCGAATCGATCACTTTTTGCACCGAACCCTCAGGTAATAGATGACCTATCACCCAAACCTGAGTCGCCTGACCGTCTGCTTGTAAAATTGGGCTGATCACCAGTTCAAAGGGAAAAACGTGATCGCCATAGCAGAAGTCGTGGATACAGCGTTCTGGGGTGCGGTTGTCTAGAATCCGCTGGATTCGATCCCGATAAGCATCTAGAGCAATGGGATGAAAGGTTTCGTTGAGGGGAACCCCAATAACCTGTTCTTGAGTTAAATCATGCTGCTCGGCTTGTCGCCAATAAAAGGAGTGATACTGACCTGATGCATCTTGGCTACACATCAGCTCAACCTCTAACTCCTGCAAAAAGCTTGACTTGCCTTGTGCAGTAGTAGATTGCATAGTGGTATACCCGAATCGAGGATGGTGGAAATCAGCAGGAGCAATCATCTACAAGAAACCTGGAAACTACAAGCAGCGAAAGGATTAGCGCTCGCACCAAGACAGACATAAATGCAACCCCTTAACGCCCTGGAGCCTCAGGCGAAAGAATAAAGCGACGAACCTCTTGGCTCTCAATCGTTCCATTCGCCTCGTGGCGGTACTGGTGGATTTCGTCTCAAGGTGCGGGTTAGCTCATCATCGCGATCGCGCTCTCCTCTTAGCCATTGACGAATGGCTGTTTCTATCACCTTAGACGGATCATTGGTTAAGTGTTTGATTTGGTCTAACAGTTGAGCATCCATGAGGATGGAGATTTCTTCCTTGTCTGTTGAATGCTCTCGATGGACGGCATGATTATTCATTTTCAGCGTTTTGGTCTTCCCCTACACTACATTTTACGACAACTTGCTCTCTTGCCACCTGAGATTCGTGACGTACTTAGCCCAAAAAGGTTCTCTGGAGTTAGAGTATCAGGAGTATTGTCCCCTTTTTGGGAAGAAACATTAAAATACATTAAGAGCCATCCATTCCGTGTTGCCGATTTTTTTTGTCACCCGATAATTTTATGACTGATGTTCCTGTCTCTCGCATTCGCAATTTTTCCATCATTGCTCATATTGATCATGGTAAATCCACTTTAGCCGATCGCCTCCTGCAGACAACCGGTACGGTGAGCGATCGCCAGATGAAGGAACAGTTCCTGGACAACATGGAATTGGAACGGGAGCGCGGGATTACCATTAAACTGCAAGCCGCTCGCATGAACTATCAGGGGCGAGATGGTGAGCAATACGTTCTCAATTTGATTGACACCCCGGGTCATGTGGATTTCTCTTATGAAGTCTCGCGATCGCTTGTCGCTTGCGAGGGCGCATTGCTCGTGGTAGACGCCTCTCAGGGGGTTGAGGCTCAAACTCTGGCAAATGTTTATTTAGCCTTGGAGCATGACCTGGAAATCATTCCGGTTCTGAATAAGATTGACCTCCCAGGAGCAGAACCCGAACGAGTGATCTCAGAAATCGAAGAGGTCATTGGTCTCGATTGTAGCGGAGCCATCCTCGCATCGGCAAAGGAGGGTGTTGGTGTGGATGAGATTTTAGAATCCATCGTGCATTTGGTTCCTCCTCCCCAAGACACCATCGATCAGCCCCTGCGAGCCTTGATTTTTGATAGCTACTATGACCCCTACCGAGGCGTCATCGTCTATTTCCGGGTGATGGATGGTACGGTGAAAACCGGGGATAAAGTTCGCCTGATGGCATCCAAAAAAGAATATGAAATTGATGAACTGGGCGTACTATCACCAACACAAATCCAGGTTGAGCAACTCCACGCCGGAGAAGTGGGATATATAGCAGCGGCGATTAAAACCGTAGAAGATGCCCGTGTCGGCGATACAATTACCCTAGCGACTGAACCAGCGGAGAACCCCTTACCGGGTTATAAGGAAGCCAAACCCATGGTGTTCTGTGGCTTATTCCCCACCGACGCGGATCAGTACGAAGATTTACGCGAAGCTCTAAACCGTCTCAAACTCAATGATTCGGCTCTCAACTATGAACCGGAAACCTCCAGCGCCATGGGGTTTGGTTTCCGGTGTGGTTTCTTGGGCTTATTGCACATGGAAATTGTCCAGGAGCGATTAGAACGGGAGTATGATTTAGATTTAATTATTACCGCCCCGTCGGTGGTCTATCGAGTTACCAATATCGATGGGGAGGTGTTGGAAATCGACAACCCCAGCTTACTCCCTCCACCCCAGCAGCGGGAGAAAATTGAAGAACCTTATGTTCGCATCGAGATGATTACCCCAGAAACTTATGTGGGGACGCTGATGGAACTGTGCCAAACGCGGCGGGGTGAGTTTAAAGATATGCGGTATTTAACCCAAGGGCGAACCACCTTGGTGTATGAATTACCTTTGGCGGAAGTCGTGACTGACTTTTTTGACCAACTCAAGTCGCGATCGCGCGGTTATGCCAGTATGGAATATCAGCTTATCGGGTATCGAGAAAACACGCTCGTCCGTCTTGATGTGTTAATTAATGGTGATCCAGTCGATTCCCTGGCAATGATTGTTCACCGGGATAAAGCTTACAGTGTTGGTCGGGCGTTAGTCGAAAAACTCCGAGAATTGATTCCCCGTCACCAATTTAAAATTCCCCTGCAAGCCTCAATTGGGAGTCGGGTCATTGCTAGTGAGCATATTCCCGCACTGCGGAAAGACGTACTAGCTAAATGTTACGGCGGGGATATTAGCCGCAAGAAAAAATTGTTGCAGAAGCAGGCAAAAGGGAAAAAGCGGATGAAGTCTTTAGGTACAGTTGATGTGCCTCAGGAAGCATTTATGGCAGTCTTGCGCCTTGAACCCCAGTAGGGGAGATGGGGAAGCGATGTAGAGACGCGCCATGGCGCGTCTGGAAGCTGGGGGAGAAGCAATTAAATTAGAGCGTATCCGAGGAGTATTGAGGTCTATCTAAACAGTGATGATTTCCTTATTCCTTATCACCTTGCCATCTGCCATCTGCCTTTCTTCAGTCAAGGGCTGACAAAAGCAGAGAGCAAGGATTAAATTGGATGGTTGAGGGTGCATCAAGATGAAAATGCTCAAAACTCTACGCTATCCCGCACGTTTAAGCCAAACCCATGTCAATCAAATTTAAGCATCTAACCGCTTCAGGTCAATTCTTAAGTGCAGCTTTTTTAGTCATCATGCTGAATAGTTGCGCTCAGACTGCTTCAAATGAAATAGAGTCCTCTTCTGCTTTAAGCAATTCCACAGAAACCAGTCAAGATGTAGCCTCTAACACTGATGTTACCCCGCTTTGGTCAGATAGCTTTGCCGCAACGGATTGGCAGCAATCTTGGCAGTTTAAAAGTGAGAAACAATGGGGTTTAGAAAATAGTGAAGTGATTAAAGATGCCGACGGCAGATTTGCTCAAGTGCTGCGGGTAAACTATCCGGCGGGTTCAGCTAGCCCTACAGTTTCTCGAAAAAATGATGCCCCCTTAGGAGGTACGCAGTTTTATGCGGATTTAGGTTTACCCGCTAAAGACTCCCTGCGCTTGAGTTATTATGTTCGTTTTTCCGACGACTTTGACTTTGTGAAGGGGGGGAAATTGCCGGGACTGTACGGCGGTGACGGTGCTAGTGGCGGGACAACGCCTGATGGAACCGATGGATTTTCGACGCGCTTTATGTGGAGACGCAATGGCGATGGGGAACTGTATGCCTATCTACCCACCAGTGACGAATACGGCACATCAATTGGTCGGGGGAATTGGCAATTTATCCCTGGAACTTGGCATCATATTGAGCAAGAAGTTGTCCTTAATGAACCAGGTCAAGCCAATGGTCGGGTTAAAGTTTGGTTGGATGGCAATATGGTTTTAGATGAACAAGGATTGACATTTCGCACCGTTGAAGACCTGAAAATTGATGGTATATTTTTCTCCACCTTTTTTGGCGGTGGTGATCCGTCTTGGGCAACTCCGAAAGATGTGTATGTCGATTTTGCTGATTTCTCAGTTTCAGAGGTGAACGAATAGCACAAAAGGTAGGGTGGGCATTGCCCACCAGCCTCATCTGAGCGTGCTATTCACTCTAAGCTAAAACCCTCACCCCCAGCTATAAGTCCTTTTCGGCGTATTTTTTAACCAGGAAGGCGTGACATGTCGTCAAATGCAAAAAAGCGAAAGAAAAAAAACTTTGCTAGTTTTAATACCACAGAAGCTTACAAGCAATTAAGCATCACTGAATTATTACTCTGGAATATTGATAGCCAATCTGTTATACCCAGTCCCTTTTTCCAAGAACGCTGGGCTAGATTACAATGTTTTGACTTACAAAAGTATGAAGAATCTAAAAAAATAGTGATTGATGCAATTTGCGAAGAAGCTATACAACCCTATAAGAAGTTGAAAATATGGAAAGGGGCGGCTCTAGACTCTGATATAACCACAGGAAATGTTGATTACTTGATTGCTGAACGTAAGGCGTATATTGAAGCTCCTTATCTCTGTATTGTTGAAGCCAAAAAAGATGACTTTGAGCAAGGATTAGCTCAGTGTTTAGTAGAAATGCAAGCGTGTTCCTGGCAAAATCGCCAACGCGAGCAGGAGATTGATGTATTTGGAATCGTTACCAATGGAGATGGTTGGCGGTTTTATAAATTAACAACTGAAGGTGAGGTGTATGAAACATTACTCTATGGAATTGCTCATCTCGACGAGATTTTAGGTTTACTGCGCTATATTTTTCAGCGATGTGAACAACATTTGTCTTAAGGTAGGATGTTGGATTGTGTAAGCTGTCATGCATTTAAATTGGGTATTAGTAGCGAGCAAGATGCAAAGCCTGCGGCATGGCTTCGCTAAACGCACTACAAGGATTGCGCCATTATTGATATTAAGGTTTAAATGCCGAACAGCTTAGCAACTGCCACAACGGTTAGGACACTAGGCATGGCTCAAGACAATACATGGCATTGATCTTAATGTCCTAATGACCCTGGCGACTGCTATAATTCCGAAACTCCAGGATAAACTTTCTGATGGATTCTCATATTATTGAGAGCAACCCTAGCTGATTGAAAATGCTGCAATATCTCAGTTATCGGGAGTGCGATTATTTCCACAAAACTCTGCTTTCTGAAGGTGATGGAAAGTTACAGTAGTCATAACACTTCACTTACTTTATCTTCAGGTGTGATCGCGAAGTCAGGGCTGTATTACTTCTCGCCGCAGGAAGTCGGCAATGTACTGAGTTTTGTGTTGCATTTTTTCCCGGATTCTGGCATAAAAAATAAAGCGTTGAATCCGGATATTGATCGGGGTGGGTAAGTAACGGAAAAAAGAGGACTGACGATTGCCTTTGCCAAAAAGATGCTGGCAGACTTGGTTGGCTAGGGATAGGGCTACGGTGTCGGCTTTTATGTTGAGCCAAATGTCTTGGGGAATGGTTGTATCCAGGAGGTTGCTGGCTAACAAAAGTCCAAAATAGAGCATTCGTAAACTTCCCAATCTCCTGGCAGTTTCGATGAGAGTTTGCCAATTTAAGTTGGGATAAGTACGAATAACTTGAGCAATGTCACAAATGTAGCAGAGGGAACGGCTTCTGGACAGATGGTATTGAGATTGTGGTATAAGAGTGGCAGGAGTCCGTGGTGATATGCCGTGTCGATGAGAGATGTCCAGTCAATGTCTTCTTTGAGCAAGGTTCTGATTCTATCGGCAGTTGGAGAGTCTATCTGAGTTCTGACGCCAAGTTGGAGTAGTTCTAAATCGTTATCTTTTCTTCTTTGTTGAAAATGAATTCCTGTAAGAGCTTCATACTCGGCTAACGTGCGAGTTGTCCCCAAACCATAGACTTTAAACTTTTTAGAGGAAAATTCACTCCCTGTAATTTGTCTGAATCTTTGCTCAGACACTTGATTATGAGTCCACCAGTCTTGGTGATCTGCCCAGTGTACGGAGCGTTTGCCATTGCTATGGTAATAGTGCCAGCAGACGACACGATGAGGATGGAAAATATCCCAACCCCTTGTCCAGGCTCTAGCTGAAAAGAGGACTTCTTCTCCGAGAAAGTATATATTGGGGTCATAGGGGACTTCTTTAATGATCAAAGCATCTGAAAAAACAAATCCAGCAGCAATAAAAGCACCGGGCTGTGGGCTGGAATAGTTGCTCAAATCATCTGTAGCGACAAGACCGAGAATACCAGATTCATTAAATCTATTGGCTACTAATCGACTCGGTGTGTTTCCCAGTAAGTTTCTGGGCGGTTCGTAGGCGGGAGGATAGGCACTGAGAATAGCTTTATCACTAGGACATTGAGCAAGCATTTCAATAAGCTGGGTATCCCACCCTGTTGCCAAGCGCATGTGGGAGTCGATTTGTAGGGTATAACGTTCTCCCTGCCAGAGTTTTTGGGTTTTTGCCCGTGCCCAGCCTGCACCACGAGATTGGGTAGCTGGGATAGCTTTAATCCGACAGTTGTTAATTTGCCTCAGTAAATTAATCGAGTTTAACTCTTCCTCAGTTTGGTATTGCCAGCAAATACCGAAACTGAGGCGTTCAGGGTGGGTAGCTTGGGCGATCGCATCTTGGACTGTGGGGATGAGTTCGCGATCGCGATAGGCGGCGATTTGAATAAAAATGGTTTCCATGGTATTCAATTAAACAGAGACCTGCGAATCCAGCCATTAACGGTAAAGCGGCTATCAGCAAAGGATTGTGAGGGACAACGGACTGGCAGGACTTCGTGAAGGTAACGACTAGGGAAAACAATCAGACTGTTGTTTCGAGGTTCAATAATTTTAAATGAGTCGCCTTTCACATAAGAGTTATCCTCGGTTTTGGTGTCGTAGATGACTAATTCTCCGCCCGAAAAGGGCTTGGGTTTACGGTAAAAATAGTAAACGTAGGTGAGTTCTCGATTGGTGGTTTCCCAACTTCCATTGTCGTTGTGAATTTTGTAGTAATTTCCATCGTTATGGGCGGTCAATTGAGTTTCAACTTGAGATGGAATAAATGGCTCTAACTCTAATTCTCTGTGGAGATGGGGAATAATTGACAGAATTCGCTTGACCATTAATTCGGAAAACTCAGGCAATGAGTGAAGAATCATCGACTGACGATAATCTGGTTCATTGGTTGAGGTGGCGCTTGGGGTAAAAGCCGATTGTTGGTTTAAGGCATAGTTAAGCAAGCGGTTCCACTCTTCCGTTGGGAGAAAATCATCAATTTGCAGGTAATGATGTGCTGGGGAAATTGTGGTTTTGGATAATTTTAAGGGGATGAATGGTTCCGGGGATTTAATAAATCCGTTCTGTTTGGTTTTAGTGACGAGTGCTTTCTCGTAGTATTGTTTGATACGATTAACAAATTCTTCGGGTATTCGTCCTATCCATTTACTGGAAATTCTCCCATCTTCAATTAAGACAGCAGTGGGTAAGGCTTCCACCATGTAACCGAATAGCAGCTTATCCATGGAGACTACTGGGAAGCGTACCCGTTGTTCACTTTTAAATGTCTCGATTTCTTCCTGAGTGAGGGACATGATACCCGTGACTTGGGGTAAATCTTTCTGGGTGTTCATGATATTGAGTAAGGGTATCCATTTTTTGCAGTAGGGACAGTTTTTACTCAGGAACACGACAAAATGAGACCCTTGTTGTAAGTCATGGGTGCTATCTTTTAGCCAACGGCGTTTCCAGCGGTTTCCAGTTTTTAGGCGGGAGAAGTCTACTAAGGGTTTGTTTCTAGATAGCCATGCAAGGAGGCTAGTAAATGCCCATACAATTAATGTCAGTATCCATTGCCAGGTTTCTGTCTGATGATTGGTGATGAGACTGAGCCAAGCGGCGATCAGTAAAATGATATATCCTACATTCAAGAGCAAACTTTGCCGAGGAGTAATCAGTACGATTCCACCATAACAACCACAATCGTCGTCAGTGCGCCCTGTAGACGTTGACCAATAGTTTAATATTGATAAAGCTACTATCAAAATAATTGAGCCAGGAATTAGCCATTTAGGGAATTCATGCAAAATTAGAGCAACACCAAAAGCCGTCTCAAACCCGATAAAGGTAATTGACACTTGAGGGACAATCTTTGGTGGCATCAAATTATATTTATAATTATGATGGATAAATTTTTCTGAACTAAAAACCTTAGCTACTCCGGTCACAAAAAATACAGTACCGACAATGAAGGTGCTGAAATAAGCTATCATTTTTCTTTTCTAGATTTATGCGTTAACGCATCTTGCAAATGGCTTTCCGTTTTCGTCGATTCCACATTGCAATCTTTCAAATGGAAAACAACAGCTAGCACTTAGTTGGCGTCCGTTAACTGTACAAGTTTGGGTAATTATCATACCACCACGTTCTTCACATGTAGGAGTTGGGGTGGGGGTTGGTGTTGGGGTTGGTGTTGGTGTCGGAGTGGGAGTCGGTGATGGAGTCGGCGATGGTGTTGGTGATTGTGGTGTTGCCATTCCCGGCGCTGGTGCAACAATCGACTTAACTAGAGGAAACATTGAACCTACGGCAAATCCACCCACTAACGTCGCCGTCTTAATCATCTTCCGCCGTGAAACCCGTAACGCATCGGCTGGCTGAACCTCTGAACTTATAGGTTGCGATAGATACTCCTGAATCAGATAAAAACACTCCAATTCCTCCAACGTCAACCAAACCAATCCGCGCCAATCAACATCCTCATCTGCCGATACTTCTAAATCCTCTGATAACAGTTTGGCAATATCCTCAACAGTATTTTGACCATCACAGTAATGCCAAACCCTCGCCGCTATCGCATTCAAACAATGTGCCGTATCCCGTTCTTGGTCATAAGCAATAACTTCTTCACCGACTTGGGTAATCAGCAATTTGTTAGTTCTAGCTAACGGTATCATCCTCGTTTACTCCTAAAAATTCGGCTGGCAGCATCTTACCAGAAAATTTTGTGGCTGCGATCGCGCTCCCTAAATGTCAATCACCAAATTTTTGCCATCCGCAAGACAAATCCTGGTAGCACTGGCTCACCGCTGACTGTTTCAGGATTCTCCAAGATTTCCGGTTCTTGATTGGGGCGGTAGATATAAACATTTCTGTTTTTGCGGTCGATCAACAAGCCGAGTAATGTACCATTGTCAATATATTCCTGCATTTTGTCTTGCAATCCACTAAGGGTATCGCTCTGAGAACGTAACTCAATGACGAAATCTGGACAAATCGGTGCAAAAGAGGCTTTTTGTTCCTCACTTAAGGCATCCCAGCGCTCTAATTTAATCCATGAAGCATCAGGGGAGCGGGTTGCTCCATTGGGTAAGGTAAAGCCAGCGCTGGAGTCAAACACTTCACCCGTACCATCTTGTTCTGCCCAGTTCGCAACTTGTTGAGCAATTTTCATGTTGCGATTCCCTGTATCTGAAAAGGCTGGTGGCATAATAATCACTTCCCCACTGGCAGTACGCTCGATTCTCAAATCGCGATTGGCTAGACAGAATTCGTAGAATTGTTCAACACTAATCGATTTGAGAGCAGGAAAATTCACTGTCAGGGGGACATTTTGGGTTTGAATGAGCAGCGTCGTCATTATTTTTCCTCAGTTGCTTGCTTCCATCTCAAAACTTAAATATTAGCGCGATCGCATTTCTTTTCTTTTTTCTTCTGGGAGGTTCGCGGGTTTGATGGTTAAAGCGACAGGTGTAATATCTGAGGAATCCTCAATCCAATCATCCAATTGGTGCAACAACGCTACCGCCACTGCTGCAGCTTCCCCCCGCTTCCCGGCAATCCTGAAAGCATCGGAAACAACACTCGGTAAAATAGATAGGGCAAACTCAGGTCGAGTCCGAGCGACTATCGCATTATCCAATAGCGCCAACACTGCTTCTCCAGCAGAAATCTTTTGGGGACACCATACCACATTCGGCTGATATTGAACATGAGCCACCAACCCCACAGGTAAGGGTTCACTTCCCACCGTTCCCCCAAGTTCCTCGGCGGTACATTGCCGTTTTACCTCCTGTTCTCCCTCCCATTCCCGGATTGCCAAGCGCCGGGGATAAGGATGAACCCATCCCCGCAAGTCAAATACGGCATATTCGTCAGAATAATAAGTCGCACCAGCCTGTACCAACGCCGCCGTTAAGGTAGTTTTACCACTAAAACTGCGTCCCGGAATCACGATCGCTCGTCCTCGCCACCCCACCACCCCCGCATGGACAAACAATCTGTCCTGCACCAACATGCCAATCTGTAAGCGCAAATCGGTGTCTAAGGTATGCAGTATTGTTTCCAGTAAACTCGCTTCAGCCAGTATCTCGCGATCGCGCCAGAGTTGATAATTCGATTCATCACCAATCAGCGAGTACAGTTGATCTACATCGGGTGAGGCGGAAGGTTGCCAACCGGGGGGCAAATAATCAGGAAGGCATTCCAACACCTTTGCTTTATTGACGCGAATGCCAATACGCACCCCATAACTGATAAATGAGAATTCTGCCTCCCACTTGAGGCAATCCAATTCAAGTGAATCAGAGTTCTCTTCACTTGGTTGATTCAGACTCGCTAAGGTTAAACTTGGCATTGCAAGGTTTTCATCGGATAGAAGTCCATTGGATGCGATCAATCAAATGGATGCAATCAAAAGCAACGATGACCGAAAGGATTCAAAATATACAATTGCTAATTAGCTTACCGTTTTGAGCTACTTTGTCAAGTCAAAATCCCCAAAAATCATGTTAATCGCCAAAAAGATCAACAGCACAGATAGGAACTGGCTCAAAACTATAACTTTGTTAATCTCAAGCAACGTCTTTTTACTCGCCATCAATACCTAGTGAGTTAATATCAAGTGCCTTTTCTGAAGAACTATTCATTCTGTGTAGTTACCTCGAATAATACGAAAGTAATATTCTTTTTATTCCTTTTTCTTTATTGCTGTATCTGGCAACACATACTCGACAGTTACATCCTCAGTGTGACGCATAATTAAAGCACGATTGCTACTGTTTGCTAAATCAAGGTTTCTCAGCGATGATTTTACTGCATTTTCCAAAAGTATACTGCCAACATCAGATATATTTTCAGTTGAGTTGGGTGATTTTTTCCGAAGTGTAAACCCGCTCAAATGTATATCTTGAATGCGATTCTGATCAGACTCCGCTTTTTCGGTCAAAGGATATTCACGGGGGCGAATGACCAGAACGGCTTCTGTCTCTAGTTTACTAATATGCGCTTGTAAAATCGTTCGCCGCATCCCTTGCCCTTTAATAATCGTGTGACTGCGATTAATTTCAACGGGATAAAACAAGTCAATTTCACCAATGGGTAAATTAATCTGAACCGGGTCTTCACCAGACAATCGATTAATTAACGCCTGGAGGGATTTGGCATCATCTTGACCATCATTGGGAATAATTCCATGGTCAATCGCCTCAACAATTTGCGGTGGAACCGATTGACTCATTGCCCAGCTACTATTTGACCATAAACCTGCCATATCTTGTAAGGGACTGAGAAGGCTAGCAAACCAACATAAAATAATCACAAAACCAAATAACTGGGAGACATAAAGAAAACGAGACACACTCACTTTCACTAACCGTTCCCAACCCGATCCGGCGGCGGAGATACTTTGATTACCTCGGTTCGACCACTTTTGTTGGGCAAGGTTCATCTGAGTCCAGATTTTGATAATACAAGAACTCCACTGGGCGATTAAAAATACAGGTAAATGAATCGGTTTAAGCCGAGATTGTCGTCCCCAGAAAATGATGGTTAAAATGATTGGTCGAGTACAAAGAATCCAACAAAGAATGACTCCGGCGACTAACCAATACCCTTGAACTAAACAAATTGATAATGAACCCGGTGTGATCAGAGTCGTCCAGTAACTAATCCGTTGATCCAACAGACAGTACCACATAAACCATCCCGCCTTACCTGGACCCAATCCGATCGCGCGATCGCTGTTCCGCAGCATATTCCCATACCAACGGCGCATATTCTGGTAAGCGCGATCCATTAATGACCCAGAAATCGTCTCAATGGAATAGACAATCACATCGGGGATATACAACATATCGTAACCCCGGCGTAGTAGCCAATACCACGTCGTTTTATCGTCGCCAGAGAGGAATTTAAACCGTCCCCACAGCCAATCATCCAACGTATCTACTTCTAACTGATCCGCAAATGTGGGATGCAGCGCCGCCTCCGCCCGAAAGAGGGAAAAGCGTCCCGTCAAACACATGACTTTTTGCGACAGGGACACCGAACACATTTGATAATGACGCTGGGATAGGCGTAAATGGAACCATTCAGAAAACAGATACGAGCCCTCAACAATTGGTAATTCATCCGTTGTCAGCGCCCCCATTTTGGGAAATAGGCGGAAAAATGACAAGCAGCGACGTAAGGTTCCAGGTGTTAGTTCAGAATCGCCATCCATTAAACCAACAACGGCATTTTGGGGTAGATTTAAACGCGCTAATTCTCGTAATCCATCCGCCATGGCTTTGCGCTTCCCTTCCCCTGTCTGCACCATTTGGATCAGGCGAATACAACTGAGTTCCGGGTCAACAGATTTCAGTACTTTTAAGATGGCAGCATTTTCCTCATCACTGCTACTGGTAACTAGCAGTGTCAGGGGGTGAGAAAGGCTTTGGGCTTCTTGGGCGATTACCCGGAAAACTCGTTCCGTGATCCAGGGTTTTTCCTTATAGGTTGGGACTAATAAGCAAACAGGCGGTAACTTATCCAAGGGGATGCGATCGGCTTGTTTGCGCCATCGGGGAAAAACCCAGTGTAGGTAAATCCGGGAACGAATCACTTGCAGCGCCCACCATGACCATCGCCAAATACCGATCAGTCCCATACTAATTAAACCGGATATGCCTAATAGGTTTAATTGTTCCGGATTACGCAGCAGGTAGAAACCAATAAAACCGAAGGCGGAAAGACACAGCAGGGCTAACCAATTGAGATAGGACGAGATGTTTTGCCAACGAAATAGTCGAGTCATAGAGTTTTTGGATGTAGAGACGTGCCATTGCGCGTCTTTAATTATGTGTAGGGGCGGGTTTCACTACTATCATTTGTCACCTCACCTAGAGCGTCGGTCAAGTATTCCTAGAAACCGGGTTTCTCGTGAGGATGACAATGAAATATCAAGCTTTTACCCAAAGAAACCCGGTTTCTTGACTAGATGTAAACAATCAAGGGAATCCAGACAAAAAAAATTGAGATATAAATCCCAATTCAACGATTACCAAAAAGTTTCTTAGGAAACGTCAGCCTCGCCGCTTGTCCCAATCCGCAAAACTGTTGGGAATTCTCATGTTGCGGCGGCGGTGGAATCCGTACTGTAATCCGCGTCAACGGTTGTCCCACTAATTTAGGTGGAATCGCAGGCTGTAGGGCTTGAACCTGGGTCAACTTATTAAGCTGTTGCATATTACTAATTGGCTGAATCAGGTCAATTTCACCCTTGACGGTTTGGGCATAACCTGCTAATCCGACAGTCACAGGTTTATCGGTATTAATTGAACTGGCTTGTTCAGCACTAACCACGGTTTCTACCCACAGATTATTGCAATCAAGCAACGTAACAATTGGTTCTAACTGATTAACCTGTTCGCCTTGTTCTCGTTCCGCTGTGTAGACAACACCCGCAAAGGGGGCTGACACATTTTGTACTTTCCGTTCGCTTTGCAGTTGTTTGAGATCATTAACCAGAGAAGGGGCGTTTTTTTGTAGAGACTGGCTGTTATTTAGCTGCTGCTTGAGTTTAGCCAATTGCGCTTCCATCGTATTCACCACAACAGATTGCTGTTGAATCGTCTGCTGCAAACTAATCCGTTGATCGGACAGAACCCCGCCCATAATATTATTGCGATTACTGCGAGCAATACCTGTTTGGGCAGCATTGACCGCCTTTTGCGTCGCATCCAGGACAGATTGGGCTTGCTTGACTTCGGCTTGTGCCGATTGCCAGACTAAGCGCAACTGATCCGTTTCCTGTGCGGATACACCCCCTGCTTCTAATAGAGTTTGATACCGTTGATAATCTAATCGGGCAGCTTCGGCTTTTGCCTGTGCCGCTTGAACCACAGCTTGCTGTTCCTTAATCGAATCTAACCCCAATTCTACATCCACTTGTCGCACGGCTTGGTCTCGACGTTCAAGCTGCTGTAACTGCGTTTTCAGCAATGCTAGGGACTGTTTCGCCGATGCTAGCTGAGTTGCATTAACCTGAATCTGTCCTTGTAATTCGAGACTTTCAAGCTGATTGCGGATTTGTTCTTGTTCTTGGGCGCGTTCTAGGCGGAGTAGGGCTTCTTGTTCTTGGGGACTGGGTTCTTTGCTAATCCGGGCGAGAAGTTGTCCTGATTTAACAACCACTCCTGGCTGGGCGTAAAATGCTTGAATATTACCCGTGGTTGGCGCTTGTAGCCGCACAATTCGCCCGTTAATCGTGCTACCGTCTACAACTAAGTGGCTGAGGCGATAACCAATGGAGGCAATCCCCACACCGACTGCACCTAATCCCAGCAGAACAAACCCCGTTCCCACCAGGAAGCGCCAAGATTGAGTAGGTTTTTGGACTTCAGCCGTGGGTGAATCCTGTTCCTCCTCTGGGCGAACCAGTTCCGTCCAATCGGGTGCTGGACTAGGGGTTTTAAGATGGTGTCCTTGGACTAAGTTAATCCCAACCTCTTCCACCAGGGATAGGGTAACCGCATCGCTGACAAATTTAGCCGCTACCTGACTCAGCGCCTGAATGCCTTCGAGAATGGCTTTGGTTAAGACGCGACTACTCGGTTCCGTTTTTAGGCGTTGGATCAGTTGACCATCCACTTTAACCAAATCAACCGCCAGTTGTTGGCATTGGAACAGCGTTAATTCGCGACTGGCAAAGTTATCCAGAATGATTGCACAACCGAGACTTTTGAGTTCGCGGACAAATGCCCGAATTGTGGGAAAATCTTTGGCGATGGTTGATTCGGTTAGCTCAAAACTCAGTTGCTTCGGGTCAACCCCTGACTGATCCAGGAGGGTTTCGATATATTCGATTAGTTCAAAGTTATTTAATCCCTCTCCCGAAAGATTAATCGACAGGCATCGATCCGGCTGTTCGGCTAAGAGTTCTATTGCCTTGCGAATGACGGCGCGATCAGCCTTTTGCAGTTGTCCTTTATCCGACAACGTGGGTAAGAATTCCTGGGGTAAGTGCAGATTTCCGGCTTCGTCTCGCCAACGCAGAAGTATTTCATTGTGTAATACAGCACCCGTCGCTGTTTGATAAACGGGCTGAAACCACAGTTCTAATTTCCCGGTACTGAACGTATCCATTTGAGCGAGGACAGACTCTGGCGAGTGTAAGGTCTCTAGCAGCATAAATTAAGTTCAAGCAGGTAGATACAAATCAAGCACCGAATTAATATCTCTGGCGGAAAAATTGCCAGAGGATTGCTCAGGGGAACCTCCCAGCAACGTTGTGCCAGGTTATAGCCTCACTTCGATCCGTGAGGATCGAGCGACAACCTTTGAGCCAAAATAAATTGGGCAGTTTTGTCTGTGAATCAGGTAAAACTCTTGAGGTATGGCACGTCAACGCTCAAATCATGCACCCTAAACCGCGTTCGTTTGCCCAAGATCTAGTTGTGTTAAGAAAGTTCAACCAATATCATAACCACAGGCAAGAGCGATTGTCAGGGGTTGGGCGTTGAATTTGTCTCAATTTCACGTCCTGAAAGGAATTAAGCGATTTTAACCATGGCGAAGACTTGCCAGTCTGGGTTTCAATGTAACATGGTAGAGCTTGAGACTTTACCGCACTAAGCTTACGCGATCGCTCTATTCGGAAAAACCTATGAGAATTCTAGTTACAGGTGGTGCTGGTTTTATTGGTTCCCATCTTGTTGATCGGTTAATGGAAGCAGGTCATGAAGTTCTCTGTCTGGATAACTTCTATACTGGCACGAAGCGAAATATCGTTAAATGGCTGAATCATCCTTACTTTGAACTGATCCGTCACGATATTACGGAACCGATTCGGTTAGAGGTTGACCAAATTTACCATCTGGCTTGTCCGGCTTCGCCAGTACACTATCAATACAATCCTGTCAAGACGATTAAAACAAATGTCATTGGTACCCTCTATATGTTGGGGTTAGCCAAGCGGATAGGGGCAAGATTTTTATTAGCTTCAACTTCAGAAGTGTATGGTGATCCGGAAGTCCATCCTCAACCCGAAGAATATCGAGGAAATGTTAATCCAATTGGACCGCGCAGTTGTTATGACGCTGAAACTGAAATTTTAACGGAACATGGCTGGGTTCCTTTTCCCCAATTACAGCCAGGGGTGCGAGTGGCGACTCTTAATCCCGATAATCAAGTCGAGTATCACGTCCCAGATGAGTATATTGTGCAGCCTTACGTGGGCAATTTGCTCCGGTTTGCCAATGCTAAATTCGATCTGTGTGTAACACCCAATCATTGGATGTATGTACGCAGTAAAACCGGAAAATTGCAATTTTTGCGTGCAGATGAAGACCGACATTGGCATTCTTGGCGTGTCCCTACCGGGGGTGAATTTCAGGGAGAAGAACCCGAATGGTTTGAACTGGGAACTGCACCGAAAAATGCTAAGGTGAGCGTTGAGCGAATTCGGATGGATGATTGGTTAGAATTCCTCGGTTACTACATTTCTGAAGGCTGCGTTCATGTCCGACGACGAGGGCGGGTTGTCGGTGGACGTGACTATGATGTGGCTGACTATAACATCCTGATTGCCCAAGAAAATCCAGAGGGTCGAGCTAAAATCACCCACTGTTTAACCAACCTTGGGTTTAAATTTTTCTCATCGGATGACCACCAATTTCGGATTTGTAGTAAACAACTGGCAGAAATTTTACTCCCTCTGGGTAAATCGGGTGAGAAATATATTCCGCGCCAGTTTTTATCGTTATCCAAGCGTCAGTCGCTGATTTTGTTTAAGGCGCTAATGATGGGAGATGGTTCCCAGCGCGGAGATGGCTATGTTTATTACACCAAATCCAAACAACTGGCTGATGATGTCCAAGAATTAGCCATGCGTTGCGGCTATGCGGCGTCTGTTGTGTCTCATGCGGTGGGTCGTGATTTATATCGGGTGAATATTCGACCAGCGAAAGACGCTCATTTAGTCACCCCAGAACCATTTCGATATGCTGGCAATGTTTACTGCGTTAATGTGCAGAATCATGTGGTGTGTGTGCGTCGCCATGGACGAGTTGCGTTTTGCGGCAACTGTTACGACGAAGGGAAGCGAGTAGCGGAAACACTGGCGTTTGATTACCATCTGCAAAATGGTGTAGAAATTCGGGTAGCTCGCATTTTTAATACCTACGGATCTCGAATGCTGGAAAATGATGGGCGTGTGGTGAGTAATTTTGTGGTGCAAGCGCTCAAGGGTGAACCCCTAACGGTGTATGGCAAGGGTTCACAAACTCGCAGTTTCTGTTATGTGTCGGATTTAGTTGAAGGATTAATTCGGTTGATGAATAATGAGCATACCGGACCGATTAATCTGGGGAATCCGGATGAGTATACGATTTTACAACTGGCGCAAGCGGTGCAAAATATGGTGAATCCGGATGCAGAAATTATCTTTAAGGACTTACCGAAAGATGACCCGCAACGTCGCCGCCCAGATATTACGAAAGCGAAGACGTTACTGGGTTGGCAACCGACGATCCCTTTACAGGAGGGGTTAAAAACGACAATAGCAGATTTCCGCGATCGCTTAACCGAAGAAGGGTATTCCCTGGTTTCCCGTTAAGCGACTACAGTATTAACTCAAGGGGACTTACTAGCACACGAATCAATCCGCTAGATAGCCCTGAGTCCTACCATCTACCAGAGAGGATCAGCTCATGCGCGTTTGTGTTATTGGTACTGGATATGTTGGCTTAGTAACCGGGGTGTGCTTAGCCCATATCGGACACCATGTTATCTGTGTGGATAACAATGAGGAAAAAGTCAAGTTAATGAAATCTGGACAGTCGCCCATCTATGAACCGGGATTATCTGAACTGATGCAGGCTTGCAGTAAAGCGGGCAGTTTGGAGTTTACCTCAGATTTGGCGAAGGGTGTCGCTCATGGCGAGATTTTGTTTATTGCAGTGGGAACGCCAGCATTACCCAATGGTGAAAGTGATACTCGCTATGTGGAAGCCGTCGCCCGTGGGATTGGCAATCACCTGAATGGCGGCTATAAGGTGATTGTGAATAAGTCAACGGTGCCAATTGGTTCTGGGGATTGGGTACGCATGATTGTCATGGATGGTGTGGCTGATCACCAGAAGTCCTCTGGAGGTACGACGACAGACACAAGCGTTGAGTTTGATGTGGTGAGTAATCCAGAGTTTTTGCGGGAAGGATCAGCGATTTATGATACCTTTAACCCCGATCGCATCGTGTTGGGGAGTAATAGCGATCGCGCTATTTCTATGATGCAGGAACTCTATGCGCCGATTGTCAAGCGTGAACCCGCTGAAGATAAATCCCTACCCCCGGTTCCGGTGGTGGTGACGGATTTGAGTTCAGCCGAGATGGTCAAATATGCCTCCAATTCCTTTTTAGCCACCAAAATTAGCTTCATTAACGAAATCGCCAATATCTGCGATCGCGTGGGCGCGGATGTGACTCAAGTCGCCCAAGGGATTGGTTTAGATACTCGCATTGGTGGTAAATTTCTGCAAGCCGGGATTGGTTGGGGCGGTTCCTGCTTTCCTAAGGATGTCTCCGCCTTGATTCATACGGCGGATGATTATGGGTTCGATGCTCAACTGTTGAAAGCGGCGGTGAGTGTCAATCAACGTCAGCGCTTAATTGCGGTGGAAAAACTCCAGCAAGAACTTAAAATCCTTAAAGGTAAAACGGTGGGACTTCTGGGATTAACCTTTAAGCCGGATACGGATGATATGCGCGATGCTCCCGCATTGATTCTGATTGAAAATCTCAACCGATTGGGTGCAAAAGTTAAAGCTTATGATCCGATTATTTCATCTAGTGGGATGAGTCACGGTATATCTGGTGTGCAGGTAGAAGGTGATCCGGATCGCTTGGCAGATGGCTGTGACGCCTTAGTATTAGTCACCGACTGGGAACAATTCCAGAGTCTGGATTATGGCAAGATGGCGAAGCTGATGCATAATCCCGTCTTAATTGATGGTCGTAATTTCCTTGATCCTAAAGTGCTAGAAGGTGCGGGGTTCCGCTATGTCGGAGTTGGGCGTTAATTTTTCTAAGTGTTGATTGATAGGGGTGGGTTTGGTTGTTTCCCTTCGCGTGACATCCTCCAGCACTCTAATCGCAGATTAGAGTGCTGGGTTATAAGTAGGTGGACATAATTAGGAGCTGCTGAATAAGTATTGTGGTGGGGGTAGGGAGCAGGGGAAGCAGGGGAAGCAGAGGGAGCGGGGGAAGCAATGATACATTTTCCCTGATAATGGTGCAAAGGTATGAAAGGGTTTTATCCTTTTTCTTTGAAGATGAGCCAATGTTCATGCTACTCAAAGCTTTGGTAGCCAAGGGTTTCGGTCTTGTGCAGCAAGCCCTAA
>NZ_JAVJTO010000136.1:0-12088 GCF_040220235.1 Coleofasciculus sp. B1-GNL1-01 | reverse complement strand
GTACTAGGATGATTCGTCACGTAGATGGTTATTCCTACTCACCACTCAAGTATGTCACGAAGGCGGATAAATCCGCAATGTCGCTTTTCCTCCCCGGCTTTGAAAGACCGGGGCTACCAAGCTCCTGTAGTTTACGTGTTGGTTGTTGATGAGACAGCGACTGGACTACTTTCGTCTGAAATGCTATCTTCCTCGGCAGATTCATTACTCTCAGTCTGTTGAGTAATATCAACCGGATTTATCGGCGGTTCATCGATGGTAGTGGTGGGAAGATCACCGCGAATAATCGCAATATTTCCTTCTCGGTGAGTCAGGGGAAAGGAACGCGGCGGGATAATACTAATGTCTCCGCTGGTGAGAACGCCAGCCGTACCATTAATTTCTGCATCACCAACTTTAAACGGTGTGAGTGCGTCACCCCCATGACGAATGGTAATATCTCCCCCACCGTTACCCCCAGCCGTAGAAATACTGGCGTCTATCCCATTTTGGTCAGTAAATGTATCTGTGGCGCGGAAGTATTTGCCTGCGGTGATATCAACGTTACCCCCTGTACCATTATCACCACCTTGAGCGTTAATCGAAGTTACCTGAATATCGCCAATAGGGTCAAGGGTAACATGACCCCCATCACCGGAACTGCCACTGGTATTAATTGCACCTGTGGTTATTTCTAATTCCGCTTGAACAACAATATCGCCACCCGTCAATCCAGAACTATTCAGATTTGCGATCGCCACTCTGCCAGATTTTGCGTTAAGGTATATATTCCCCCCCTCTCCCGTGGGGTTACTGGTATTTAAGGTAACCCCACCCCCTTCCAAATCAGTTGTATTGAGGGTAACGGTTCCGCCAAGGGTTTGAATAACGCCTGAACCGGACAAGATAGTAGGATTAGAGCTATTGACCGAAATATCGCCGCCACTGGTTGTCAGTGTCAGCGCACCGACGGTAAGATTGCCTGTAGTAATTGCACCATTGGTACTGGTGATGGTAAGGGCGCGATCGCGATTGATAATGTCACTGGTGATAATATCTTGATTCGCCAACAAGGTAATCGTCGCATTCCCTTCTCCGGTGATGGTTCCGGCGGTGGTATTGATGGAACCTGAACCCACAGGTGCTTGTAATGTAACCGGGGTTTGGAATGTAATATCATCAGCTAGGGTAATTGCGCCACTGCTAGTTGTTCCCCCAATGGTGATTGAGGTAAACGTATTTTGTAGAGAATTCAGTTCTGGTGCGGTTAAATCTAAAATACTTGTGCTACCACTATCCGCACCCCCTAGTTGAATTCCTTGGCTTGAGGTTAAAGGTTGTAGAGTTAAAGTTCCGGTTCCAGAGATATTGCTTGTAAAATTAAGCTCATCGCCGATTAAGGTAAGATTTCCTGCACCTCCATCAATGTTGCTGCTTATAGTCGCTGCATTGTTGAATTGAAACGTATCATCTGAGTTTCCACCCGTCAGGTTAGAAAAGTCACTAAAATTCAGTCCGTTAACTGTACCGCTATTGCTTCCGGTAATATTCCAAGTGTTTGCGGTGTTATTGGCAATTAGGGTACTGGTTGCATTTGGGGTTCCGTGGACTTGTTCAATATTAGTTCCCCCTAATACTGCTAAGTTTACAGTTAAGGGACTGGTATAGGCTGAATAGTCTAGGGTATCTGTTCCTGCGCCGCCATCAACGGTTCCGGTAAAGGTTACGCCATCATTGAAACTAAATGTGTCGTCATTATTGCCACCTGTCAGATTCGAGAAGGTGTTGAAATTGAGTGTGTCATTAATTGTGCCGCTATTGCTATTCGTAATCGCCCAATTAAAGGTGCTACCTGTATTACCAATCGCGGCTTCAATATTTTCACCGCCAATAGCGGCAAGATTAACGGTGACTGGAGTTGGATTACTGGAGTAGTCTAGGGTATCTGTACCACCACCGCCATCAATCGTGCCGCTAAGGGTTGCATTATTAGTGAAGGCAAAAGTATCGTTAGCACTACCACCTGTAATAGTCTCAATTGAGGAGAAGGTTAAGGGTGAACCAAAACCACTAATATTACCCGCATCGGTGCTAGTAATCGTAAAGGTTGTATCGCCATCTGTTCCAATTAATTCTGAACCACCTGCAATATTAACCGGATCATTAAAGGTGACAGTATTAGCTAAAGTAATCGTACCGTTACTGTCAGTTCGTCCGATAGTAATCGAGCTAAAGCCATCTTGTAATCGATTAAGTTTTGCTGCTGTCAAATCTAATGCCGCTGTATTATTGGTAGTTGATGCGCCAATAACAATATCTTGATCTGCTGTAAATGGCTTGAGTTCAATTGTTCCACCATTGCTGCTTGCACCAATGTCAATTTCGTCACTGGTAACAATGATATTACCGCCACCTAAAGAACCTGTGGCATTGATATTGGTGATAATACTCGTTGCTGCTTCAAGAGTGACATCGCCACCTGCACTATTACCACCAGAACACTGATTTCCTATGCCAGAACAAGAGAATATTACACCAGCAGTTCCCCCAAAAAACGTGGTATCTATAGTACCACCACTTCTGAGATTAATGGTTCCACTACTTAAATTACCAATTGACTGAATATCATCTGTGTAAATATTGCCGCCTACATTAAAGGTAATGTTGCCGCCATTACCATTATTCGTCAAGGAAAGAACATCACCATTAATAGAAAGATCACCACCCGCTTTAACAGCGATATCACCACCATCACCCGTTGTGGAACCTTCCCACATAGTAAAAATTTGTGATGCTGTAATATCCCCTGAAGCTTCCAAATTGACGGAACCACCATTGTCACCATCAGTTGTCGTGTTAGTTCTGATGCTTCCAGCTTCAATACTAGCGGCGGGTAGGGTGGGAGTACCTATGGTAATAGAACGACCGGGATTTGTGATATTTCCGGTACGAATTGTGCCGCCAGAGAGCAACGTGATCGTGGCATCATCTGCTCCAGTAATAGTGCCACCTGTAGTGTTTATTGATCCGTTAGGCGATCGCAAGGTTACAGGGTCATTAAATGTGACGTTATCACCTAGGGTAATTGTACCACTACTGTCATCTCGTCCAATAGTAATCCAGGGTAAGCCATTCGTTATTATACCTAGTTCTTGTGTGTTCAGGAATGTTGTCCTTGCCGCACCCGTACCACCAATTTCCAGATTTATACTCGCCGTCAATGGTTGCAAAATTAAATCGCCACTGCCGCTAACTGAAGGAGAACCAAAAAATTGAAGATTAATCCTGTCACCTGTCAAGGTAATAGTTCCACTGCCTGAATTGATCGGGTTAGCAATAATAATCCCCTCAAATCCTCCAAGACTTGTTACACTAATATTCCCGCCGACAGAAGTCAGTTGATCAACCAATATTCCCCATGATCCTGGGGCGTTACCTGTGCTATTTCCGGTAAGGATAATATCTCCGCCTCCGGAGTTAATTTCGTCATTGATACGAACACCTTCCAACGTGCTAGTTCCAGTGATTTCAAGGTCTCCACCTCCGGTGTCGAGGGGGGTATTAACTAATACACCTGGACTCGTTCCGGTAGTCATTCCGGTAGCAACAATATTTCCTCCTCCTGTCAAAATGGATTGATTGATTTCGACTATCCCCTCACCGTTATTCTCATGATCAGCAAAAAGATTGAGATTCAGCCTGCCACTACTAGAGGTAATACCCGCATTCAGAGTGATATTATTATCTGCCTCCAAAGTCAACGTAGCATCTCCTCCGCCTGTTTTGTTAATTGCTGCACCACTGTCGAGGGTAATATTGCCTAAACCTGTAAGACCAGCGATATTTGTCGTAATCGTGACATTGTTGCCATTATTAAGTACCGTGTTAATATTAGCAACATCAACTGTGTTTGTGCCAATCGCGCCTCCCCCAGTATTTACAATCGTGATATCAGTCGGATCAATTAGCCATGTCCCCCCTTTCCCCTGAGGGGCAGAAGTATCAGGGGTACTGGTAAGTTCCAGAAACTTTTTGCTAGAGGTTTCAATTAATCCCCCATTTCCAGCAGTGATGCCTCCTCGTGCTGTTAATGTTCCATGTATATTAGCTGTTTCATCTGACCAAATAACAACACATCAAGCCCAGTCTCAACAGTTTCCTCGTTACCCGTTAACAACTCAGGTAAATCTAGAGGTGTAACGGGTAAGGGTTCTCCCATACCATTGGTGGGTTGTTCAATTTCTAACGATAGTAATTTTCCTGGCTGAGATATCTTGACTAAATTGGAACCCGGAACCGCTGCCACGGTAACGGTTCCTCCGGCTGCGGTGATGGTTCCTGTATTGATTACACTACCACCGAGTAAGGTGACAGTTTGCCCTGGTGATACGGATAAGTCGCCAGCATTAACAATAGTTCCCGGTTGGGATACGTTAAAGGAAAACTGATTGGGTGTGCCAATTAAGGTTTGATAATTATTCGCACCACTGGCATTAAACCAAGTGTTATTTTCAAATCCAATTCCTGTGGCGGTTGTGGCGGTAAAATTAGCAGGAACGTTTAAACTCGCACCTTCCCCCAAAATAATTCCCGCCGGATTCATTAAATATAAATTAGGCGTTCCCCCCGTTACCTGAATCAAACCGTTAATTACCGACGCATTTCCACCCGTGACGCGACTGAGAATATTTTCCAGGTTGGGATTGGCGAGAAAATTGGCAGTTTGGTTTGCATTTGAGCCAAACTGCTCAAAACTATGGAATAAATTACTCCCATCGGCGGAAATACTACCACCGTCAATATCATATTGGGTACCATTTTCCGTAACCGTTGTACCTGTACCGTCTGCGGCTGGGGTGATGGATTGCGCTAGGGCGGCGGAATCTCCAATTAGCGCTGCAACGCCACAGAGAATTGCTTGGCATAGGGATAGAAGAGCGAACAAGCAGCGGAAACCCAACCCAGACGATTTCATGATCGACAACCCTTTTCGTGCTATGTTATGTAGTCTCGCTTATTCTCAATCGTTTGGATCTGATGTATTAATAAAACGATACAACATTTATAGCTTTGTTAATACATCAATCATAGGGGCGCAAAGCTTGCGCCCAGAACAGAAGAATAAGACTTGCGCCCAGGAAATGATAGATTGGTGGGTTATGGCAGATAGGAAATTAACGGTTTGGTTTGTCTCTGTCAATCCCGCCTACAATCTATACAACCCTTTTCTGACTGCTATGCTGGTGGGTAATGCCCACTCTACGGTATATCAAGGATGTCAAGGATGAAGGCGATACCAAAATGCAAATTTTCAGTGCCATTCCGCTGCAATCAAATAGCGCCGACTTTGGAGTAATCTAATGGTTTAACAATAACGTTTCTGGTTTCATGAATACCAGCCAACCCCCCCAGACAAGAGCGCAACGGATTAACCAGATCATCGAACAGCGCCAACCCCTAGTCCAAAACATACAACAGGTAGAAAGCCATCTCGCTCAACTTACCTCCGCCTTGGGCGAATTAGAACGGTATCGTCAACGGCTGGCGGTATCGTTCGGTGAGAGTGAAATCCAAGAGAAATTCAATACCATTCATCTCTCCTATTTGTTGCAACAACTTCAAATTGAATCCGAGAATCTGAACAGTCTGCAAAAACGTTTCTCGCGTCCTACCTTAAATATTGGCGTTGTCGGATTAATGGGACAGGGAAAAAGTACATTACTGAAAACCTTAAGTGGACTGACTGATAATGAAATTCCGGCACTAGAAGGAGGAGCTTGCACGGCAGTTCGCAGTACAATTGAAAATCGGCAAGAGGAATTATTGACTAACAATAATTCAGAGGATAAAACGGTTCAATTTAATGGCGTTGGCTCTAGTTTATATGGAATTCAAGACCAGATGGTTTTACCTAAACCCAAAACCTCTGTTCAGGTTGAAGTCACGCTACATTCGGAATCATCCTTTTTAAAGGAAGTTATTTATCCCTATTACGATGAACTTGGTTTAACGGAAAAACCCTATAGTTTAGATGAGTTCGCCAACCAGGTATTTCCCGAACAAGGAGTAGTCGGAGCAAGCAATGAAGAGATGTACAAACGCCTCTGCTACGATTATCATCAAAATCTCCGTCACTATAGATCTTTGCTTCAGTCTGGAAATCCGCGATCGCTCAAAATTCAGGCGGAAGAAATTACCGATTATGTGATGCAAAAACGGGATGGTACGCAGCAGAATTATTTAATCACGTTCAAACACTTGGCAGTAAAAGAGGTTAAGATAGTTTGTCCGTTTCAAAATCCGGATGTGGGCAACATTGCGTTAGTAGATGTTCCGGGTTTAGGTGACTCCAAGTTAGGCGATGAAACGCTAATGTTAGAAACCTTGGGGAATGAAGTGGATGTGGTTTTGTTTATTAAACGACCTGATCCGCAGCGTTATCAATGGCAACGCCTAGATACTCAGTTATATGATAAAGCAGCGCAAGCTCTGAATGATCTAGAAAAACGGTCATTTATGATTTTAAATTATAGTCGCAGAACTGAGAATCTTAGAGCCTGTCAACGCCTTAAGCAAAATATTGATACGATTCAGGTCGTACAGACCGAAATAGCAGATTGTTCTGATCCAGATGATGCTAACCGAGTCTTTAATCAGGTTTTAGACTATCTCACGGTGAATATTCAAGACTTGGATCAGCGATACGCGATTCATTGCCAAAGTAACCTGCAACAATTACATCAGCAGATTCAGCAAGCACTGGAAAAATCGACTCAAGCCTTGGGATACAATTCGGGGGAATCTCGCCAATTTAGACGATTATTTGAGCAACTGTCTCAGGAACTAATCCAAGGTCTTTTAGAACTGAGGAATCAACTGAAAGAACAATGTGAAGCCATTGATCCAGATTTTCAGGTGGCGGTGCAAGCCGCGTTGAAAAACTGTCAAACCGATAAAGGGATTCCAGAGACAGATCAGGAGATTATCAGCCGCAGTTGTGAATTTGAGTTTAAAGAATCCTATCAAGCTATCTACCGCGTCTACATTCGGGAACTGCGAATTCATTTATCGCGGCATTTTTTACAAGTTGATCAAGGATTGAGACTATCGATTGATAAAGTGAAATCGTTAGTAACTGATGTGTTAGTCAATCAAGGTAAATTGGGCGAATTAACCTCAACCAGAGGCGCTGATTTTCTCAAAGACATGGCTGATTTACTAGGACAACGGGGAAATCAATTAGAGTTAGGGTTTAGAACGCTTTGGGAATTCGAGTTTTCTTACGGGAGTGTTCTATTACATTTAATTCGCAAACAGCTTGATGAAATTCTGCAATCAGATATTGATTTAAGTCTGGCGGAAGTGTTCGGAATTTTACCTGATCCGTCCAATGCTTCAGAGGTACTCAGGAACCTGGAAAAGCTGCATGAGCAAGCAGTGGCGGCTTGTCAGGAAACATTAAATAGTTGGCTAACTGCACCCAGTCAAGCTCGTTATTATATGGTGCAGGAATTTATCGATTTGGTTATTTATGCCAGAGACATGAAGCGAGAGTGGGAAATTTTTCTGAGTGATGAGGATGTTCGCTCCAAGGTTTGGTTAGAATTTAAGGAGTTAGAAACCCGGAAGCAAGACCAGCAAAATTGGCGTCATGCAGTGGCAAGAGTGGCAACCGTGAATCAGGCGTCAGCGATGATGTTTATCAGTGATTTATAGTTAATTGAATAATTTATTTATGTTATTTGTTTATAATTATGCTCACAATTCAAGAAACAAATATGAACAAGATTATCTCTCTTATTCTCGGTGGTGTTATTACGATCACTGTTGGTGGATTAGCCGCTTGTGGCGATCGCGCTCAACTAGAGACGTGCAACATCTTGGAAATTGAAGATGCTGAAATTGAAGTAGATGTGGGTGATATTGACGTAGAACGGGGTGAAGTCGAAATGGTATGTGGAGATGATATTGTTGATGTTACTTGGGGACAATTCCGCCAAAAACTCCGTATCAATCCAGGACAGTATAAAAACAATGTCGAACAATTTAAACGGATGGTGAGTTGTGTAAAAGATGAACGCGATCGCTCACAAGAAGTATTTTGTCAGCGCCCAGGTTCTAGTGATAAGTTTGTCGCGTTGAAGTTTAGTTATGATGATTAGAGTTAAAGCGGTAGCATCATGAAAGTGAACGATTGATTTGATGATTTTTAGGCAAAATCGTTTTAGTGCGTTAAGCGAAGCCATGCCGCAAGCTTTGCATCTTGCTCGCTACCTATTCCTAATTTAACGGCGTGACAGTGTTTTAGTAAAAAATAGTAAAGATGTAGCTAAAGTACAGAAATTCTCGCGGGGTTACGGTTTGAGAAAGATTTAATTCGTCGGTTTTTGCGGGAGGATATGATGCGTGGATCTGTAATTTATCAAGATATTTTGCAACAAGGGATATTCAGCTTGACTAGACGCCTGATTGAGCGGCGACTGGGTAAGGTTGAACCAGCATTAATTGAGCGGGTTAGGGAGTTACCTCCCGAACAGCTAGAGGCGTTAGGGGTAGCGATATTGGATTTTTCGGCAACTACTGATTTAACGGCTTGGTTGGATCAGCAGCCACGAGCAGGAGAGGTGAATTTGATTATCCGTCAGCTTAAGCGGCGGTTGGGTGAGGTTGAGCCAGTATTAATTGAGCAGGTTAGGAGATTACCCATCGTCCAGTTGGAAGCGTTAGCAGAAGCGCTATTGGATTTTTCTGAGGTGTCGGATTTAGTGGATTGGTTGGAGCAGGCGTAGTAAGATAACACAAGTGATAACAGAACAGTTGATGGGGTGAGAGACGATCGCATTGATTTTCTCCAAGCTCGATACCACTATAGCGATCGCGAGTTGGTTAAGTTTTGATGAGAGGAATGAGCGCTTACCTTATCTCCAAGATAAAATTGAGGATATTTTATTCTGAATCTTCCCACACACGCCATTGGCGGTTGATGGAGGCACAGAAAAGATCAGCATTGATTGGGGACACGTTTGGCAATGTCTTTTCAAGAACCCATCCGCAAAAAAAATTCCTCACCCTTTAATCGGACGCCAGCGCCCAATCCATTGCAGCGGCGCCGCTTCAAAGTCCCCAAGCCGCCGGAAAAGGTGGTGCGACGCTCCCCTGAAGAACAGAAGGCTTTTCTGCAACAGAAACTGGAACAAGCAGCCTTTGTGGGTTACAACGGTTTGAACGTCCCGGTTAAAGCATCAGAAACACCTCCACCGCAACCCATTCAGCAAAAGCCTGCTAGTGGAGGATCAGAAGATAACTCTCAGCCGCAGGAAGTACCAGACGTTGAGGCAACATCAGAACAGGTAGAAGAAACTGTTGAATCAGAAAAACAACAATCCTCCGCCGCCGCATCACAGGGTCAGGAGTCATCTGAAACAGAAGGTGTTACCCCTGCTGGGGAGTCAGAGGCAGAAACGGAAAAGCCGCAATCCCAAATCCCGGATTTACAAGCTCAAAAGGAACGAGCATCCCGTTTGAGTTCCAACTGGCTGAAAGTTCCAGTCAATGCTCCAGGAAAAGAGCCATCTTCGGTGCAGAGGAAGCTGCCCCAAAAGGGGTTAGAGACTCAGTATCAACCGCTTTTGGGACAGAGAACCAATCTTAGATTGAATGGGTTGAATCGGCTGACGTCTGAGACTCCCGTTCAAACCAAGAGGGAAACGCCCTCAGACGACACACAGGAGGGAATAAGTGAATCTGAAACCCTAGAGGAAACTGAAACGGAGAGCGATGCCGTTGCTGATACCAAAAGCACAAGTGCGGCGGCTGAAAATGAGCCAGATAGGGAGACTGCTCGGAACCAGCCGGAGAGCAATTCTCAAGCTAAACGGAAAGTAGCCATTCAGGACGAAAAAGGTAAGCATAAGAACGCTGATACTGATAGTGCCAATACGGACAAGAGTCAGGCGGAAAACAGTAAGAGTGAGTCCACGAATCCCGATGTCGCCAGTGCCAAGACGGCTAACCAGGACGCGCAAAAGGCTGTTGAAGCCGTAACGAAAACAGAGACAGCCGAAACAACAGAAAATCTAGGTGAGCCGGAGACAAAAACGGAAGCAGGTGCAAAAGAGGAAACCGCTACCGCTCAAGCTGGAGAGCAAGAGAGTCCAGACGCTACAGGAGATACCCCCAAACAGACACCCACTGATGAGGAAAAAGTCGATCAAGACGCTGTTGCCCAAGTCACCACTCAAAAAGAACAAGTGGCTGGAAAACAAGCGGAAGCAGCAACGGCGGTAGCCCAAACCAGCAGTCAGATAGAAACGGCGGCGGCGAACTCACAACCCCCAACCAATACAGGCGTAGCATTTACTCCACCTCAAATCAAGCCCACCTTTGTGACTACCGAGGCAGGAATTGCTGCCCTCAACCCCCAAACGGTTTTGGGTGCGGCGGGAAATGGTATGGTTGTTTGCCAAACCGAGAATCCCCAAGCCTCCCTAGCTGCTGCTGAGCAAGGCATTGTCGCTCATCCCATTCCTGAAGCTCAGGTAGCTAGCTCAATGGAACAGCAGCGCCTCCAGGCAGAAGCCGCGATGTCTCAATTCATGGCTTCGGGTTCACAGCGCGTGGCAAGTATAGGCAGCCTCGGACAAACCATTGCACCTCGCATCCAGGCATCGGCGGGGCAAGCTGTGGCTGCTGTGGATATGGCAATCAGCCAAAATCAAGCAACCATTACTAATGCCATGGCTCAAGCCCGTAGCCAAGTTCAAAGTCAGGCGCAAGGGGCAAAACAGGAGGTAACGGGACAACACCAAGCGACTGTCGGGGCGATCAAATCCTCCACAACCGCTGCACGCGATCGCATCCAAACAGAATACCAAACGAGCCTTGCTCAACTCCAGCAAATTGAGACGGGAATGGCGTCTGATATTGCCAAACCCTTCACCAAAGCTGCCCAAGATTTCCGAGCTGCTGGGGTGACGGTTGGCAAGGAAGCCATCCAAATTGGTAACGATTACCAAAAACAATTTGCAGGTGAATCTCCCCCAGAACCCAGTAATTTTATTACGGAATTTCTGGAAAGCTTTGACAGAGAAACCTACGTTGAAAACTGGCGCCAAGCCAAGATTAAAGCAGCCGGGGATGTCGCTGCCTCCTATAGTGACGGCTTACAGCAAAACGCCAATGAAAAAGCCGCAGAACTCTCCACCAGCCAGTCGGAAGTAGTGAAAGGAATGCAGCAGGTTGTGGCGACGACTCGCAACGAGCTGCAACTCAAGTACAAGGCGGCTCTGCAAGAACTCGCCCAGTCTGAGAAATCGGCGCTGAACATGGCATCCCAAGCCTTGAAGGGTCAACTCCAAAGCATTGATCAGAATCTCAATGCCACCCTGAGTTCCTTAGACCAAATGCAGGCAACCCAGTTAACTCAGCTCAATAGTTTAGGGGAACAGCAGAAACTGGGAATTAATGCCAATGCCGAGCAAGTAACAGCGGCGCTGCAAGCAGGGGTTAACCAAGCAACTACTAACGTGCAAGGCGCATTCCAGCAATTTGCTGACCAAGCTCAAGGCATGGAAACCCCAAATCTACCAGTGGTCAACGCCGTGATTGCGGAGGCACAGGGTCAGCTTGATGGCATGATGGCAGCGACTCAGGCATCCCTGGAGACGGGTATCAGCAATTCGGAACAGGGGATTGATCAACAAACCCAGGAGATGCTGGGCAGTATCAATACGGTGACTCAGCAGGCATCGGCTGCTGGCACGACGGTGGCTGAGGAGTTTAATACGACTATTGCCCAAGAGGTGCAGCGTGCCAGCCAAGCGTTCACGCAGTTGCAAAATGGTCACACGAATGGGGTTAATAGTCGTGCAGATACGACAGTGGGTGAACTGAAAAATTTGACCGCAGGTGTACAGCAGCAGCTTGATGGTGTCATTAACAACCTGAACACAAAATTAGCTGAAAGTACCACACGTAAACTACAGGAGCTTGGTAGCCCCGGTCTTTCAAAGCCGGGGAGGAAAAGCGACATTGCGGATTTATCCGCCTTCGTGACATACTTGAGTGGTGAGTAGGAATAACCATCTACGTGACGAATCATCCTAGTACG
>NZ_JAVJTO010000135.1:0-92711 GCF_040220235.1 Coleofasciculus sp. B1-GNL1-01 | reverse complement strand
TCTGCCTTTATATTGAAGTTTTAAACTTTCCACACCCTGAAAAAGCGCTTGGTTTTTCCATTGGCTTATAAAACTGTGAGAAACTTTTAATAGTTCTTTGACTTCACGATATGATTTTCCTTCCAAAATCATTTTCACCGCCAAAGCCCTCTTAATTTCTTTGGGATCTTTTGTCTGATTGATAAAATCAGCTAGTTCATCTATAATGTTCATTTTGTGTCTTTTCCCTAGGGATGTATTATTACTATTATATCTGTTGCGACCTATTTAGGGCTGCTATATTTAAGAAATTAAGTTCAAGGAAAAATGGATGTTTATTTACAGAAAAATAATTCTTGAACCCATTGATTATGAAGTCATTGATAGTGATGACTTAAAACAGAAAGTGCAAGCCGCTTGGGAGAATTTCATTAGCAGATATTTACCCGTTATTCGAGAGTTAACAACTCAGTTGTTTGAAACTGAATTGTCATCCTAACTTTTACCTGAATACTGACTTCAATTATAGATAAGTAAATAGACTTTCTTTAAAGTTTGCTGTTTAGATTAGGGAACAGGCAACAGGCAACAGTAAGAATTTGAGGCTGGTTAACATTTCTTCCTACAGCGGACAGAATTTATGTCTAGGAACTTAAGTATTTCAATGCTTTGATGCTCATCGACGGTGGCGACGCGATCGCTCTCTCGACCCAAATGTTAATCACCCTGGAGTCCGCTCCCTCTTGGGAGGAACGGATATCCTACCCTATCCCTGATAGTAGTTCATCCCAGTCTTGCGTTAGACTGGCTAACTGATTTCCATACTTTTCTGTGAAATTAGGAATTGTCTCATGAATACTGTGACACTGGCAACATGGATTCTCAGCCCTTTACTGGGACTGGCTATCTTACTATTCATCTTCCGGATTATCCTTACCTGGTATCCTCAGATCGATCTCAACCGCTTCCCCTTTAATCTGGTTGCTTTGCCTACCGAACCTTTTTTAGTCCCAACCCGCAAACTGGTGCCGCCCATTGGGGGTGTGGATATTACGCCGATTATTTGGGTTGGGATTGTTAGCTTACTGCGGGAGATTCTTGTCGGTCAGCAAGGATTACTGACCATGATGCATTGACCGTCCTGACGACTTTAGGATTGGGCAGTTGCCATCATTTGCTCAACAAAATTCGTATAAACATCACCACTGAGAAACGCTGGGGTTTCTAAGATTTTTTGGTGGAAACTCAGCGTGGTGGCAACCCCAGTAATCGCACATTCGCGCAGGGCGCGTTTCATGCGGCGAATTGCGGCATCGCGGTTGGGTGCCCATACGATTAACTTGCCGATTAATGAGTCGTAATAGGGGGGAATTTCATAATCGGTATACACATGGGAATCCATCCGCACGCCGGGTCCTCCGGGTGGCAGATACCCACTAATCCGCCCCGGTTGAGGACGGAAGTTGCGATCAGGATCTTCGGCATTAATCCGACATTCAATCGCATGTCCCTTAAGCTTTACTTGGTCTTGAGTCAGTTTCAAGGGTTCGCCTTGGGCAATCCGAATCTGTTCGGCAATTAAGTCCAATCCTGAGATCATCTCGGTGACAGGATGTTCCACTTGAATGCGGGTATTCATTTCCATAAAGTAAAAATTACCCATGGCATCCAGAAGAAACTCAACCGTACCCGCCCCGACGTAATTAATCGACTTGGCAGCCATGACAGCAGCCGTTCCCATTTTTTCTCGCAGTTCTGGGGTCAAGGCGGGACTGGGGGCTTCTTCTAAGAGTTTCTGGTGACGCCGTTGAATGGAACAGTCTCGTTCTCCCAGATGAATCACGTTACCATAACTATCGGCAAGAATTTGAAACTCAATATGGCGGGGACGGACGATAAATTTTTCCAGATAAAGTCCTGGGTTGCCAAAGGCGGCGTCGGCTTCCCCTTGGGCGGCTTGAAACAGGCGACTCATGGCACTCTCATCAGGAACCAAACGCATCCCTCGTCCGCCACCGCCTGCTGTGGCTTTAATCATCACCGGATAACCGATGTCTTTGGCAAGGGTTATGGCTTCCCGTTCACTACTCAACAATCCCTCACTTCCGGGTACGGTGGGTACTCCTGCCCGTTGCATGGTTTCCTTGGCAGTGGATTTATCTCCCATCGCCCGCATCGCTTCCGGTGATGGACCAATAAAAGAGATTTGATGATCGGCGCAAATTTCGGCAAATCGGGCATTTTCTGCCAAAAAACCATAGCCGGGATGAATGGCGGTGGCGTTGCGCGTCAGGGCGGCGGCAATAATGTTGGGAATATTCAAGTAACTTTTGCTACTGGGCGCTTCACCGATGCATATAGCTTCATCCGCCAGTTGTACATGGAGGGCTTGTTGATCAATGGTTGAGTGAACGGCAACGGTGGCAATTCCCATTTCTTCACAGGTTCGGAGAATTCGCAGGGCAATTTCCCCACGATTGGCAATTAAGATTTTGGCAAAGTCCATAAAACAGCGCTGCTATATCCGTATTCAGTAGGATAAAGGGGATTGTCACCTTTGGTGGCATCCTTGAGGAATCATTAGCGACGTTCTTTGGTGGGATTTCAATAAAATTGTCGGGAAGTCGTAATTTCTCAAAAGAGTTGATATAATAGGTTAGCCATGCGGATGTGGTGGAATTGGTAGACACGCACGCTTGAGGGGCGTGTGGCGTAAGCCTTGCGAGTTCGAGTCTCGCCATCCGCACTCCCTGGTGTATAAGGGCATCGGGAAGTGACTCGCTTTTTTTGTCCCTCCCAGCTTTGTCCGTCCCAGCAGGGTAGCCGCAGAAAAGAGGTGCGATCGCCTGCGTTTGGGTGCAGAGAAAATTTAGGATTGAAAGTCACCCCAGATTAGGGGACGCTTGTATAAATAAGACGTTTGACAAATCTTTAAGGTTTCTTTACATTGCTAAAGGGTAATGGCGTGGGTGGGAAAAATCCCCAGCCCTTTAGGTTTCAGCGCCTGTGAGAAAGGTTGCTGGTAAGCTTTCTAGTCAATTTCTGGACTCGGGCGCGATCGCACCTTTCTCCGGAAATGGCTATGTTGCGGTTGAAGGTGAATACAAGTAAATCGCAAGTAAGCGATGTAGCTATTTAACAATCCGTAATACAATAGTTGATAATACTCAACAAAATTGTGCGGTTGACAACAATAGGGAGGTGAAGTTTATGTCTACAGTTTCCAAGGAGCCAAACTTCATGCGAATCGATCTAACCGATAATGTTTGGGTCAATACCCTGATTCCGAGTGCTAACCATGCTGCGTTGCGTTGTGGATTTGCCGGATATCCAGTGAATCCGCGTTGGAATGCTGCCAAGTTTAAGGCATGGAAAACTGGGCGTCAGTGGCGAGAGGCATTAGCACAAGGCGAAATGGCGGTGCGTTCTCACGATTCTATGTTAGTTCCGGTTTCTGAGTTACATGAGGATGGTTTAGAGGAGAAAGAAGCGAAAGCTTCAGACTCGCAACCCGTTGCATCTACCAATCATTCACGGTTTAAGTTTCCATTGAGACCTAAACAAATATTAGCCGCATTCCACGCTGTCTGAGAAAGACAAATTTTATATGCAGGATTTTCAGGGGAGAGACGCGATTAATCGCGTCTCTCATGGTATTTGAGTATCTCCTCGTCCTTTGTCATGCATTGAAATTGGGTATTTCCTGTTGCCTATTGCCTATTCCCTATTGCCTCTCCCCACCACAAGACATTCAGCAGCCCCTACATTAGAAAACCCCGCTTATGACCACAAGTGTATTAGAACGCAATCATATTAACATCCTCGGTAATGGCACTCAGACGATAATTTTCGCCCATGGCTTTGGTTCAGATCAAACCGCTTGGCGTCATCAAGTCGCCGCCTTCGCCTCTGACTATCGGATTGTCCTTTTTGATCATGTTGGTGCCGGAAAATCCGATTTTTCTGCCTACAGTCCCCACCGCTACAGTAGTCTCTATAGCTATGCTGAGGATTTACTGGAAATCTGTCATGAGTTAGAACTTACAAACACCATCTTGGTCGGTCACTCAGTCAGTGGTATGATTAGCTTGTTAGCCGCGCTGACCGATCCTTCATGCTTCAGTCAGCTTGTTTTTGTCGGTGCATCTCCTCGGTATCTCAACGATGTGGGATATGTGGGTGGGTTTGATCAGTCTGACCTAGATGCACTCTATGGGGCGATGTCAGCGAACTACTATGCTTGGGTGAGTGGTTTTGCCTCCATGGTGATGGGAAACCCTGAACGTCCGGAACTGGCAACAGAATTTGCGAATACTCTGACGGCTATTCGTCCAGATATTGCTCAAGCTGTTGCGCGAGTTATATTCCAGTCGGATCACCGGGATGAGTTACCACGCCTGAATGTACCAACTCTGATTCTACAATCGAGTGATGATGTTGCTGTACCTCCAGAAGTGGGTCAGTATATGTCAGATAACATCCCTGAGAGTCGGCTTGTCAATATAAAGGCATGGGGTCATTTACCTCACTTGAGTGCGCCAGATACAGTAACCCAAGCGATCGCGGCTTGTCTTTAGTTCTTAACTTAAAAGGTGTTGAGATAACAGGAGTTCGTAGTCGGCATCCTTTGTGCTAGAAGTGCTTTGGCTCTGATGACAAACACTCTATGTCAACGACATTCTTCTTCTTCACTTACTTATTGTTAATGCTCATTGTTGTCCTTGGCTCATCCCAATCAGCTTCCTACATTTAGGCGATTTTTAATCGGACTATTGCTGATTCTGGTTGGACTAGATACGCTTAATTCCAGCAGAATCTCGACACTGAGTCTAGGATCGATTGTCTTTACTGTCATCGTTTTGTTTCCTCTACCTGCTTGGGTTCTGAGTCTCTTCACCGCCACAAAAACGGGGCAAGATAAGGGAGTAGAGGAGCCGAGAAGCCGAGGAGACAAGGGAGATGGGGAATCAATTCAAAACCCGGTTCTCGATGAGCGAAGCGAAGGGTCAAAACTCAGACGCGCCATGGCACGTCTCTACATTCAAAACTCAGACGCGCCATGGCACACCCTCAACACTCAAAACTATGCCAATCTCCGATCGCTGTCTGTAATCGGGTTTATTTTGATCGTTGGCTGGCTGCTGGTTAGTCGGTATGCCTACTTATGCCCTTGGCTCATAGGAGTGAGTTTGGCGATCGCATCGGGTTTGGTGATGCGTCGTTTCCTGTTGGAGATTGAATGGAAATTAGCAGCAGGTTCTGTACTCGCCGCGATCGCACAATCAGATACGAATACTCCTGATCAGCTTCTTGAGCAGGTTACAGGCGTGTTGTATGAGTTATTCCTAGCCGACGCCGCGATCGCACTGCGTCAACTCGATCAGGTAACGGCTCAATCACTTGTCAGTTTCCCACCTACAGCCCTACCGGATAAACTGACAACACCGAAACTCTTTGCTGAAGCCCTAACCCAAAACCGCACCCTATTCTATGAGAATTATCCCGCGACGCCCAAAGCAGCCCCTGTGCTTGTCGCTAAAGGTACACAGTCTCTAGCGATACTCCCCCTGCGAAAGGAGCAAACGACACAGGAGCAAGGTGCTATCTTATTACTCTGGTATCGCCAAACTGATTTGCCCTCCTATCAGCGTCATTTCCTAGATTTACTGCTGGGAGAACTTCACACCCTCCTACGTCTGCAAACTACTACGTTTCGCCTCGAACAACTCCAATCTCGCTACAATGCCATATTAGAAATCCCTCAGGGCGTCGTCTTTGTCGATATCAGTGGCGGACAAGGTTGGCTAAATTCAGCCGGAGCAAAACTTTTGGGATTAAAACCGGGAGACGTGGAACCGAGTGCGATCGCCCAGGCGATGGCAACCTTACGCAGCAGCGCGGATAATCAGGAGGAGATTGCTAAACAGGCGGCACAGCTTTTTTCCCAACCGGATGCCGAAATTCACGACTGGATCTGGACATTTAGTCAACCCAAATCAGTGGTACTGAGTATCTCAAGTTTGCCGACTTACGGTCAAGATATTCAAGGTCGCCTCTGGTTGTTTAATGATATCACTGAAAAATATTTGGCTCAACAAGCATTAGCTGAACGTACAACCCAACTGGAAACGGCGAATGAACAACTGGAAACCGTTAATGATGCATTACGATTTACGCAGTTTTCAATTGATCGAGCGGCTGATGCAATTTTCTGGATTGGGCAAAATGGAAAGCTATTGTATGTCAATTATGCCGCTTGTCGGTTGCTGGGGTATCCCCTGAATGATTTGCTGTCGATGAAAATTCATGAAATTGATGCTAATTTTACAGCTCAGAGTTGGTCAGATCATTGGCAGATTATTCAACAATGTGGTTCCCTCTGTCTTGAATCTTATCATCGCAGTAAAACGGGTAAACGTATCCCCGTAGAAGTGCGAATTAGTTATTTGGAATTTAACGGCAAGGAATACAACTGTGCCTTTGTCCGTGATATTACTGAACGCAAGCAAGCGGAGAAGGCATTGCGTTGGGAACAGGAGAAAGCTGATCGTTTATTGTTGAATATTTTACCCAAACCCATTGCCGAGCGATTAAAACAGGAAACCTGTCTCATTGCCGATCGCTTTGCCGATGTGACGATTTTATTTGCCGATATTGTTGGTTTTACCGATATTTCGGCTCGGATGCCACCCGCACAATTGGTTTTCTTATTAAATCAGATATTCTCCCGATTTGATCAATTAACCGAAAAGCATGGGTTAGAGAAGATTAAAACAATTGGCGATGCTTATATGATCGCCAGTGGTATTCCTACTTCTCGCAAAGACCATGCTGAAGCCATGATCGAAATGGCATTAGATATGCAAATCGCCATTACTCGCTTTAACCAGTTTCAGGAGGAAAAATTCTGTCTGCGGATTGGGATCAATAGTGGTCCTGTTATTGCTGGAGTAATTGGCACCAAGAAATTTATTTATGATTTGTGGGGAGATGCGGTCAATACTGCTAGCCGCATGGAATCTCATGGCATTCCTGACAAGATTCAGGTGACTGAAACGACATACAAACTCTGTAAGGACAAGTTTTTATTTGAGCAGAGGGGTCAAATTCCGATTAAAGGTAAGGGAGAAATGACAACTTATATATTTATTGGTCATAAATAGATTTCTCCCCTGCTGCACTAGGTTGATTTGACGGTGTGCGTCTGAAGCTCATCTCTCAACGTGGGGATACTGTGCTGCATTAATTAAGTTTTGTTATATAATTTTTAGTTTACCGAAAATATATTGATTTTTTTTTAGTAATATCAAAAAATATAAACTCCAATTCCGATAGCTAAAAATGGAACCTTTGTCAATCCGCCAAAGTACACAAAATAATCAGAAAATTTGGCGGAAGCGAAAATATGGGGATTGAATAAAAATAAAAGTAATATTAATTAAGAGATGTAAATCCCTTTAGCAAAGACGGAGAGATTAGGCTCATGTTCATGTCAACCTTGCTCTATCTGAATCACTACATCAGAATTGAGATGCCAAATCCAGATGTTGATAACACCATCTACGTGTGTATTTGCCGAGCTTCCGGAACCTATGATCCCGATGAGTGCGAACCTCATGTAACGGATTACCAACTCAGTGCAAAGTCACCTGATCCAAATGATTGGATTAAGGAAGCCATGGATAGCGCGATCGCAACATTGGATAAACTAGGGGTGAAATACTACAACCCAAAGTTTTTGACGGCGCATCCTGCTTGTAGTCAACAAGTCGCTTAACCCAACGCCGCCGACTGCATCTGGTATCGTTGAACCGGAAAAAATTATCACAAGTTATTCTAGTCCTGTGACGATTGTCACCATTGATAACATTCTAAAATTGAAAAAATGTGGCATCAGTTATTTGAGTTAAGAACAACGTTGAAGTTTGAGCAAGTTTATCTAATGATTGAGAGCCAGGAAATGAGTTCAGTGCATCCGCGCCCGATTAGTTCTTAAGGTCACATTCACCCCCTCACTAGACTGCTGAAGCACCAGTAAAGGAGTCGGTTTAGCTTTTTGATCCCAATGAATTGAAACAATTCGTCCTTGAATCGTGGGTTGCCAGCTTTCATCCTCTGGAGAGAGAAAGGTTTCGATACAATCAATAATCTGGCTAATCGTGGCTGAGGTGGCTTGAGTCGGTAATTTCGTCAACTTGATTTGAATCCGGAACAGCACTCGCATGGTACGTTTACCGCTGCTTTCCGTCTCGTACTTGACATCAAACAGTTCATCAACTTGCCTCCCCGTGGTACTAGCAATCCCAACCGCGCTTTGAGTCGCCTGATTCGGTCGTAGCGCCACACTAATGATTTGTTTAACCTTGATTTTGATTTGATTCACAATGGCAAAATGGAATACCTCTTCCTCCATCCGCAATCGCAGATAGTCTAAATTGAACTCGCGAGAGTGAACCAAATCCGGATTCGTTTCCATTTTACGGATCGTGTTGAGCGCTAACTTCAACTTTTTCTGGAGATCTTTGGTTTTAAACTGCTCAAATTTAAGCTTTTTCGTCACGGCATTCAATTGCATTTTGCCATAGACCAATAAGCCGATCACGAGTAAGAACAGTCCCATGGAGACAAACATCCAGGGTGATCCGAAAGACTGATTGTTTGGGGGTGAAGGAGAGACAGCCGTGGGTGACGGCTGAGAAACTTGAGCTAATGTAGATTCTCTAGGGATAATCGAACTGGACATAATGCCTGCTGGAGAAAACGTAAGAGTTATTTCTAGAATGCCTTCCAGGGAGTGCATCGGGTGCAATCTCGCCCTTGCTAAATCTGCTGGGGTATACCGACAGCCATTTTTTGTCGGTGGGGAAAACACTGTACCGAGTCGTCAACTCTTGCGAAAGTCCCCTAGGACTCCGCCATGAATGTTAGATTGTTCTGGATTTGTGTGGCCCGTCGATTTGTTGCTTCAATTACAGATGCACCCATGCAGATTTTGAATTACAGTCCTGGAAAAAGGTAGCAGCAAACAGAGGTGTTTGTGCTGAGTGTTACCCTTAGTGGCGCCAGCGTGCCCGGTAGCTGCGAGCATCAATGTGGCACAAATTAGGAAATCGACTATAGCGACCTAAACCACCGGGCCACCACGGTTCCAGAGACCAATAAATCTGATTACCACTTAACCCTTCACACACAAAATCCATGGCATCTCCCACCAGATGCCGACTATACTTGGCACCCCCAACGGCTCGATTAATGTGAGGGGGGCGATACCAACTGGTGACGATAAAAGGTCGCCCAATGCGATCGCGTGCCCGTTGTGCCAGTTTCGCAATGCGAATCATAGCATCCACTGTAGCTTGGTTCGGGGGCATGCGTGTACCTCCATGGGTAGCTTCTGCCCAGGTAAAGTTACCATCGGGAATAATTGGTGCTAATAGCTGAATATTATAGGGTGTCCACCGTTCCGGACGTTTAGGCGTCAAAATAGGCGTCGGCTTGGGTGGTGCTTCTTGGTCTTGGCGACGGGCTTCATTCATCCGTTTTTGGTCGTCCAGGAGAGATTGCACCGCCTGATTTCGGGTGGGCAAATCTCGCCAAAGTTGCACCAGCCGGATTAATGCTTCCCGTTGGTTGTCCTCTTCTTTGTAGTTTTTGGGTATCTTGCCGACAAAGCTGATCAGTTCTCGATCCAGTTCCGCTGCCAGTTTTTGCATGGTGGTGGGATCAGTGGTACTCGCTTGCAGGATGTCTGGATTAATGCCCAGATGACTTAAGACAGTGGCGCGGGAGTCGAATTGATTCCAGAGTCGAAAGCCTTCGGTGAGGGCATTGCGTTGGCTACCTTGCCCCTGGTAGAACTTCGGTATACGCTCGACGAAGGCAATTAGCGCCGGATCAATAATATCGAGATCTTCTTCGGGGGAGGCACTTTTTTCCAAAGACGCGATCGCTTCTTCTCGGGTTCGCAGTTGACGCCATAGTTGACTTAGGCGCAGCAATGCCTCTCTTTGATGGGGATAACCGCTATAGTTGGCAGACACCCGTCCCATAAATTGCTTCAGGGGAATATCCAATCGGGATTCATCCTCACGCGCTGATTCCACCTGATCCGTTGGCACTAACGAAGCAATCGCCGCATCCCGTGTATCCAGTTCCCGCCACACTCGCACCCCTTCGACCAACGCATCCCGTTGATGAGGTAATCCCCTATAATACTCTGGCAGTCGATCCACAAGTGTCAGTAAGGCTTTATCTAGATAGGCAAGGTTTTGGGGCAGATTTTCGCTGCTAAAGTCGGCGGCTAAATCAGCTAGATAGGCTTGTTTGAGGGACTCAACGTTACTCGGTTCTAAACGTGCCATATACGGTTGACTGGCTGGCGGTACATATCCTCTAGCCACGTTTTGCAGGAACTTGTCACTATAGCGTCCCTGTTCGGACAGCCATAAATCATTTCCGGGTTGTCCCTGAGCAATTAAACTATCAGTTAGCGATCGGATAACATTAGCAGCATACTGAACTTGTTCCGGGAATGTATCCACCTGATCGGGCGATACCCGATTGGCAGGGGAGATGCCTAATCCCGTTTCCCCATCAGCAAGCGTCGGAGACGAATGAACCTGATAAAGAGCTGCCAAAATTGGCTTGTGAATTCCCGCTCGTTCGGCGGCTAGAAGATAATAATAATTGCGTTGGTCTGGTGATAGTATTGCCATGACGAATTTTGATAATCCAAGATATAGCACCCATTACACAATAATCTATGGCTTGTTCATCGATTAACTCAGCAATAGCCGCCCATTGCTGGAAAAATCTACGTCTGATTGCCACAGATATGGATGGAACGTTAACACGACAGGGTAAATTTAGTACGGAGTTGCTGCAAGCGTTGGAAAATTTACAAGCCAGAGATATCCCTATGCTTATTGTTACAGGTCGTTCCGCAGGCTGGATTAGTGGTTTGGTGAATTACTTAGGGCTTGCTGCAAAACTCCGAAACCCTTATCTATCAATGCTTTGAGGGAGTTTTTCGGCGGCTCAAGTGCAAGAAAATAAGACAGGATTTGTCAAAAAACTAGCACTATAGCGAGAGAGACACTTGCAGGACAACGATTCTGTGTGGGATTAAACCCTCTTCCCTTCTGCCCTGGAGCCCTCTGCCTTCTGCCTCTTCCCCCACCACAAGACTTATTCAGCAGCCTCTACTTACCCGTGCAGGGAGGGCGCGGCGGAAGCGAAGACAGCGCTCACTACGAACGGCGCGATCGCAGAAAATGGCGGGATATATTATCCCGCCATTAGTGACCCACCTGTCTTTTTATCTACAATTGCTGACATAACTCCCCATCGCCAACAGTTAGCACAAACCTATCAACGTCTCAAATCTGAATTTCCCCAGCTTCACGAATCCGCTGACAATCGCTTTCGGATCACCGACTGGACGTTTGATAATCGCAATCTTAGCGTGGAGCAACTCGAACACCTCAACGCCCTTTGTATCTCAATGGACTGGGGATTTACCAACCGCGATGGTGCAGGTTCCCCCACGTTTCAACCGGGGGATGAAACCCAGCGATACGTTGAGTTTAGCAACTTTAGTTGCGAGTGTCAGGTATCTTGTATTATGATTCTACCATAAATCAATTGCGGTAAAATGATTGTCTACGAAGGTAAGCTAAAGGGTAAAGAATACCAGTACAGAAGGCTCGATGAAGCCATCCTTACTGGTTTGTTTATTCGTAACGCTTGCCTTCGCTATTGGGAAGATGGTCACGCTAAGAGTCGCAACGATTTTTCTAAATACTGTACAACTCTTGGCAAAAGTAAAGAGTTTCCTTGGGCAAGGAAACTAAACTCTCAAGCTCGACAAGCTATGTCTGAGCGAACCTGGGCTAGCATTAGCCGATTCTTTGACAACTGCAAAAAGCAGATCAAAGGAAAGAAAGGCTACCCCAAGTACAAAAAGAACCGTCCCAATCATGGTTCATTAGAGTATAAAACCTCAGGTTGGAAGCTATCAGAAAAACGTGACCACATCACGTTCACAGACGGTTTTCAAGCCGGAACATTTAAGCTCTATGGAACCCGTGACTTAAACTACTACCAAAAAAGCCAAATCAAACGAGTTAGGGTAGTGCGCCGCGCCGATGGCTACTATGCTCAGTTCTGTATTGACCATGACAGGACAGAGGACAGGGAACCAACGGGCAATACTGTAGGATTAGATGTTGGGTTGAACCATTTCTATACTGACTCTAACGGACAGACAGTTGACAATCCAAGATTTCTAAGGAAATCGGAGAAACAACTTAAGCGTCTCCAGAAGCGAGTATCTAAAAAGTTCAAGAAAGGTCAATTTCAATCTAATAACTACCAAAAGGCTAAACAGAAGTTAGCATTGAAACACTTGAAAGTCAGTAGGCAGCGTAAAGACTTTGCGGTAAAGACGGCATTGTGCGTAGTCCGGTCTAACGACTTGGTAGCTTATGAGGACTTGCAAGTGCGGAACATGGTCAAAAATCATCACCTGGCTAAATCTATTAGTGATGCGGCTTGGTCTGAATTTCGTTGCTGGCTTGAGTATTTTGGCAAAGTTTTTGGTGTAGCTACAGTTGCCGTTAAACCTCACTACACCTCTCAAAATTGCTCCAATTGCGGTTGTGTTGTGAAGAAATCACTCTCGATGAGGACACATAAATGTCAGTGCGGGTGTATTTTAGACCGTGATTGGAATGCTGCAATAAACATACTTAAGGAAGCACTTCGTACCGTGGGGCACACGGGAACATTCCAGGAATACTGGATAAACGCTTCGGGACAACTCGCCCTCTTTTGTGTTGATGAAAATCAATACTCTAAGGTGATTGGATGAACGAAGAATCCCCCGCGTTTTCAACCGGGGGAGTGTCAACTACAGTTCGGTACAGTGTCACATTAAACCCAGATCTCAGGATAAAGCGATCGGCTTAATCCAAGTGTTACGCGACCATTTTCCCCAGTATCAACCTGAACAAGTGCTGACAGTGGGTGATAGTCCTAACGATGCTAGTTTATTTAACCCCCAGCTATTTCCCCTATCGGTGGGCGTTGCTAATGTTCTGGATTATACCGATGAGCTGGACTATAAACCCGCTTATGTAACCGTCGCTACAGAAGGCGACGGATTTTGTGAGTTAGTAGAGTACCTGCATCAGGTAGGAGGGTAATTGTTCCCTGACTCTTGACAAATGACATAAGACAAATGACAAATGACAAATGACAAGGTGTAGGAGCAACATTTATGGTGCTGGTTGTCCAAAAATACGGTGGAACCTCGGTTGGGTCAGTTGAGCGGATTCAAACCGTTGCCCAACGCCTATTAAAGACAGTTCAAGCCGGTAATTCTTTAGTCGTCGTCGTGTCAGCCATGGGTAAAACGACGGATGGGTTGGTCAAACTGGCTCATGAAATTTCCGCCAATCCCAGCCGTCGGGAAATGGATATGTTACTCTCCACTGGAGAACAAGTTTCCATCGCGCTGCTAGCGATGGCGTTGCAGGAAATAGGACAACCCGCAATTTCCCTAACTGGCGCACAGGTGGGTATTGTCACGGAAGCCCAATATAGCCGCGCCCGAATTTTTAGTATCCACACCGAACGGATTTCTCGGCATATCAATGAGGGTAAAGTGGTTGTAGTCGCAGGATTCCAAGGAATCAGTAGTCTGACTGACTTAGAGATTACTACTTTGGGACGCGGCGGATCAGATACCTCAGCCGTGGCGTTAGCAGCATCATTAGGGGCAGATCGGTGTGAGATTTACACGGATGTTCCGGGTATTTTAACCGCCGATCCGCGCTTAGTCTCCGATGCTCAACTCATGGACGAGATTACCTGTGATGAGATGCTGGAATTGGCAAGCTTAGGGGCGAAGGTACTGCATCCCCGTGCGGTGGAAATTGCTCGCAATTACGGGATGCCTTTGGTGGTATTATCCAGTTGGACGGATGATCCGGGAACGAAGGTGATTTCTCCTACGCCACAACCCCGTTCATTAGAGGGTTTAGAAATTTCTCGCTGTGTTGATGCAGTAGAATTTGATACCGATCAGGCAAAAGTGGCAATGTTGCGGGTTCCGGATCATCCCGGTGTCGCCGCCCAATTGTTTGGGGAGATTGCGGGTCAAGAGTTGGATGTGGATTTAATTATCCAGTCGATTCACGAAGGGAATACGAATGATATTGCCTTTAGTGTAAGTAAGGGTATTCTCAAACGGGCTGAAGCCGTCGCCGAAGCGATCGCACCTGCTTTCCGTAGCCCCACTAATCCCAGTGCGGATGAGGCGGAAGTCTTAGTGGAATCGAATATCGCCAAAATCGCGATCGCGGGGGCGGGAATGATTGGACATCCTGGGATTGCGGCGCAAATGTTCACCACCCTGGCAAATGCGGGGATCAATATTCAGATGATTTCCACCTCTGAGGTAAAAGTAAGCTGTGTGATTGATGCGGCGGATTGTAATCGTGCGATCGCGGTTTTGTGTGACCAGTTTAATATTACAAGTTCCCCCGCCCGTTTACCAACAGAGTTAACTGATAATTCCCTTGCAGCCAGCGAAGGGTCAAAACTGCATCAGGGCAAGTTTCGTAAAAGCGATACCACCAATAGCGGTGTAGAGACGTTGCATGCAACGTCTCTACATTCAAACCCTGTCCGAGGTGTTGCTCTTGACCAGAATCAAGCCCGTTTAGCCATTCGCTATGTTCCTGATCGTCCGGGTATGGCGGCTCGAATATTTAGTATTTTAGCCGAGCAAACCATTAGCGTGGATATGATTATTCAATCTCAGCGCTGTCGAGTAATTGATGGAATTCCCACACGGGATATTGCCTTTACCGTCGCCCAAGCTGAGGCGGAAAATGCCCAGCAAATTCTCCAGGAGGCAGCCCCTATTTTAGGGTACGGCGAGGTTCTCCTTGATGCCGATATTGCCAAAGTTAGTATTGTTGGTGCAGGAATGATTGGACAACCAGGCGTAGCAGCGCGGATGTTTGCCGCCCTTTCTCAACACCAAATTAATATTCAAATGATTACCACCTCGGAAATAAAGATTAGTTGTGTGGTGAATAAAGAACAGGGGGTAACAGCACTACAAGCCATTCACCAGGCATTTGGTTTAGCCGGAAATCAGCAAGTTGAAGTTCCCGCCTAGGAGTATCCATTTTATGTTGTCTGCCTTATCTTTTTTCTCAGGTGCAGGTGGGATGGATATCGGTGTCCGTCAAGCTGGCTTTGAAATCCTAGCCGACATCGAAATTGATCCCTACTATAGCATTTGTCAATGAGTTGTAAACCTAGGAGATCTTTTCTTAGATTACTTAAAAACCCTGTATCTCTTTCCCCTATTGCCTATGAAACACCGAGCGAAGCCGAGGTGTTGCCTATTGCCCATTGCCTTTTTACCAGGTTCCTGTGTTCACGACCCAAATGAAAACGCTATATCGAAATTGATCCCTACTGCTGCCAAACCCTCCGCAGCGCTGCACTAGCCGATAATCCTTACTAATGATTCTCTTAGTACATCGATATCATAAGCTTGGAGTTGTCCAAGTTTCCTCAAAACCAGGGTTTTCTCAACTGTCGTAACGATCGCTTTAATAATAGATGGCTTGAGTAGCCCAGCTTCTTGCCAGTTTGTTATTGTCACATCACCAAACATCAGTATCTGCCGACTTTAACTGGTAATCGCCATCACAATCAAGTCAGGATGTTCTTGGTTGTAGGTATCAGAACTAATGACAACGGCTGGACGTTTCTTACTCGTTGTTTGATTGGTAAAAGGAAATGGAACGAGGATAATATCTCCAAAATTATAGCTGGTCATATTCAGCATCATCTGGATTATCCCAGACCTTGGCAAATGTCTTTTCCGAAAGTTTAGCGGCTTCTCGAACCATCGTCTGATGCTGTTCGCTGCGTCCTAGTAAAAAATCGACAAAATCGGCGACTTCTTCAAGTTTACCAGGAGGTAAGTCACGAATTTTTTTAATTAGCGTCTGTTCAAAAGAATTGAGGATAACTGTATTATTTATGTCATTTTAATAGACTGTCTGACACTTATTTCGCCTGAGTTATTTTTGTTCACTAACCTAGCATATTTTTGCTAGACTGGCAACTACTATCATAGATCATTCATTGGCAACGGCTGTTCTTAAAGATGCGATCGCTAATCTATAGAGCGCAGATTACTAATAGAAAAGAGCGAAAATTACCATTTTGCATTATAACTGGGAATACTTCGTGAATCCATATAGACCCAAACACCTACCGTTGCTACCATTATTATTAGAAGCATTTATGATTCCTCCGTAACTGTAGACCCTACTCAAGGTTTTTGATCTAAACGAATCGCCCGCTCCAATGCCGTTTTTTCCCTTGCCCGACGCACATAAGGTTCTAATTGTTTCACATCAAAACCGCTTAAAATACTCAAATCCTCCACATTCATTCCTCGCATTAACAGTTCCACACACCAAGTCTGTCGCGCTTGCTCAATTGAGGGAGATGGCGTTTCAAACTTAGCGGTAAAGTTACGCCATGCGGCTCTTAATTCTGGCACAGACATCCGTTCCAAGGCTTCATTAACAAACATAGGTGAGCGATCATCTTTACGACTTTTGAGCCATTGGTTTAAGGGATTGCGGGTGTATGAACCATAGCGTTTGCCCATAATCCACTGATTGACAGGGACTTGGCGCACGTTACCGTGAGTCACTTGCAACAAATGTCTGTGGGCGTCACTAATTTGGTGCGATCGCTCTAAGGCAATAATTTCTTCTATCCGCAACCCTGCACCAAAGAGGACATAAGCGAGAGCATAATCCCGTAATCCGCTTTTTTTCGCTTGTTGCAAAATTTCATGAACTAAGGATGCGGGTAAATCGGCTACCGTCTCAGAGTAAATCACCGGAGAAGGCGCATTCGGTGAAGAATCGGGGACAGGCTGGCGCACTATCTCCCCTGTATCGCCGCTTCCTGGCTCTTCCTCCGCCTCTTCCCGTCTCTGTGTCTCTTCCCGTCTCTGTAGCTCTCCGTCTGCAAAAGCTCCGTGTAAGATGAGTTCGAGCAAACTTTGCAAAAACTCCTCCTGACTTTGCCAAAGCTGGTGGAACTCGCTAGTTAGTTCAATCACCAGATACCCGAATAACATCACATTAACCAAGCTGGCTAATTTTTCCGCCGACAATCGCAATAATAAGCGATCGCGTTGAATCACGATGGTAAGATAATCAGCGAAGTCCAGGTTAGCTTGGGTAACCCCTTCTCCTAACGCCTGACGATGCTCAACCGTATATTTTCCTGACTCCCCCACCACAGAGCGCAGTAACTCGGGCATTTGCGTGAGAGCTTGAAGGCGATCGCGTCCATAGTTAATCAGCGCCTGCTCAAACGTCGTTGTCTGATCGACTTGGGCTCTGAGTGATTCACCCAGACGGGTAAATACCCCAGAGTCTTCGATCACGGCTAAGAGCAATCCTTGTTTGTTCCCAAAGTGACGGAACAGTGTGACTTCATTAACCTGGGCTAATTCAGCAATCTGACGTGTGGTTGTCTCAGTAACCCCCTGAACGGTAAACAACTCAAGCGCTGCTTGAATCAAACGCGCTCGTGTTGCAGAACTGGTACGAGACATAGTTTAATAATGTAAGTGATACTTGCATTTTGATGGAACAGTGGTTAAGCTGATGGTAGAAGTGTAAGTAACACTTGCACCTCAATTCCTACTGTAACGATTCTCAATGACTAATCATTCAATCTCAGCGCCTCCTCAAAGTCGCACTAACTTACCCTTCCATTGGCCCAGTCTGCTATTTTTTGGCACGATTCACGCCTTGGCACTGCTGGCGCCCTGGTTTTTTTCATGGTCAGCCTTGGGAGTAATGATATTTCTCCATTGGCTCTTTGGCAGCATTGGCATTTGTTTAGCCTATCATCGGCTTTTGACCCATCGGAGTTTTCAAGTGCCTAAGTGGTTAGAATATATCCTGACCACCATCGGGGCTGTAGCTCTCCAAGGAGGACCAATCTTCTGGGTAGCAGCACACCGTCAGCACCATGCTCACCCTGATGATGCAAACAAAGACCCTTACTCAGCACGCCATGGGTTTTGGTGGAGTCACATGCTTTGGCTGTTCTATCATAAGCCCGAATTTTTTGATTATGACGTTTATCAAAAATACGCTCCTGATATCGCTAGAGATACCTATTATCGCTGGTTAGATCGCTACTTCTTATTGTTACAACTTCCCCTGGGTTTATTGCTTTACGTAGTCGGAGGATGGCAATTTGTATTCTGGGGTGTCTTTGTTCGCGCTGTCGTACTGTGGCACAGCACCTGGTTAATTAATTCTGCCACTCACCTGCGCGGTTATCAAACTTATGAAGTTAACGATGGGTCTCGCAATCTCTGGTGGGCAGCTATCTTAACCTACGGAGAAGGTTGGCACAACAACCACCACGCGCAACCCAATGTTGCTCCGGCTGGACGCAAATGGTGGGAAATCGATATGACATGGTGGGCAATTAAACTCCTACAAGGAGTGGGTTTAGCGAAGAAAGTTGTCCTACCGCCCCAAAAGGCAGCCTAGTCAAATGCTTGGGGAGTTTAAACGTATGCCTTGAGGGTCGCGAAGGGTCAGAAGTTTGTTTTCATCAGATTTTTTGAAGAGTTAGCCAACGTAGGTATTGTTCTACTCTAATTTATTAATTTGAAGATAGCTTGCTGCTAACTCAATTAATAAATAATTGAATTTAAGATTCATTAGTTATATTGAACCGCATGACTTGACAAGCTTAGGTTATGCGGTTTTTTTGTAGGTCAGAGGAGTTTCTCGGCAATAGGAAAGTAGAGACAGATTTCATTAACGGCTTATTCAACCATCCTTTTAGGACAATAGAAAAAAAATGAGGCAATATTCTCCACTGACAATTATTTCTTATCTAATCGGTCCGACGCTGATTATCTTTAGCCATATCGGATCGTTACTTGTTTTAATCACGGGTTTATCGTGGGGCGCTCTCCTATGGATCATATTTTTATATGTCATCCGTATGCTGGCAACAACTGGCATCTACCATCGACTACTCACCCACAAAAGCTATCAGGCTCCTGCTCCAGTTTTATGGGTGGGAAGTATCGTGGCGGCGGCGGGGCAGATGGGTTCAAGTTGGTGGAAAGCACACCATGTAGCCCATCATAAACATGTCGATCAAGATCTCGATCCCCATTCCCCCTGTACACCTGTTCAGGGGATCAGAGGATTTTATTGGTCTCAAGGGGGTTGGCTATTATCCCCCCGGTTCTTTCCTGCTAAGCTACCCGTTGATGTTGAGAATGATACTGTTTTAAAGGTGATTGACCGTTTGCACTTTATCCCTGTAGTGGCACTTGGGGCAATTTCTTTTGTCATGGGTGGCGTTGAATATCTGGGTGCATTTTTTCTCAGCACAACCCTGCTGTTTCATGGTGTGCAAACCGTCAACTCCCTTTGCCATATTGTGGGCAAACAACCTTTTATAACTGACGATCTCAGTTGCAATAATCAGTTTGTAGCATTTTTAACGCTGGGTGAAGGCTGGCATAATCTCCATCATGCCTTTCAGTCATCCAGTCGCCATGGGATAACCATTCGTTCTGGACAGGTTGTCTATCTTCCTGATCCCACGTTTAGCTTCATTAAAATGCTTGAGTTCTTAAAGTTAGCGTCAAAGCTTAAAGTGCCTACTGAAACCAAGCTGCTGGCTTGTTCCAAGGTTCTAAGCGTTCAGTCTTCCGAGTTACCAGCTAGCGTAAAAACATCGGTAGGTTCTGAACACCCCGGTTCTTCCGGACTTACTATGCCAAACTGTTAGTTAAAACGACGCCAAAGCCATCTATATTGGTTATACTGGGATTTTCTGTCTCAATCTTCTAGTTAAATTCAAAATAATCCCCAAAATCCTTGTGCCGCAATAATCGTGGGCATCGTCTGAGGCAATTTAGCATAATAAGTCCTGAAGAACCGCACTATGTAGGTGTACTTCATTTACCTGCAATCTGCTGTAAATCTAATACTCAGTGGTTAAAATGAACTACCCAGACCTCAACGAAGTAGGTCTGGGTAGTTCATCCCTTCTTTTCATCTTGACAGACCAGCAGTCAGTTACTTCTACCGCGCTGCACTACCTTACTCTGTTTCACCACCAGCGAAGGTTTCCGTTTCATTTTCCGTTTCATCCATTGGGGGTTCAGCCTGGTCATGAGGGAGTAGAGACTCTAAAGAATGAACTGTTGATGTTGAGTCCGATAGAGGAGGTTTGCCATTACCGTTGCCGTTGGGGGCATAGTGAAGGCGAATATCTTGTTGGGGAATTGCAATAGGGATTCCTTCTTCACGAAAACGTTCCTGAATTATAAAGGTTAAGTCTTCGTAAACTGTCCAGAAATCATCCGCTGTTGCCCAGAATTTAAGTCCTGTGTGTATATAGTAGTCACGGCCTTTCCAAATATAAGCAGAAAGTCCTTTTTCTTTGATGGTCAAGGGATGGGACTTGCCAATCTCGATCAATAACGCTTTGACCCGGCGGAGATCCGTATCGAAGGGAACACTGATCGGAACTTTAGCGCGACGGACTTCTTGGGTAGTCAGGTTTTCGATAATGCTTCCCCAAATTGTGTTGTTGGGAATGGTGATGATTTGGTGGTCAAAGCCTTTGATTTGGGTATTTGCCAAGTTAATGGAGTAGATATAACCCCATAAATCCTGGACTCTGACCTCATCGCCAACATCAAAGGGTTTGTAGACCATAATCATCAGACCACTTGCCAAATTTCCAAGGTTGCTTTGCAGAGCGAAGGCTAAGACAAAACTGACCCCCCCTAACAGAGCTAAGACAGGACCAAGACTGACTTCTAGGGCTGTTAGAGCTAATAGGAAAGCCACGAGAATACCGCCACGCTTGATGACAATGACCAGGAACTGGCGGAGTAGTTGGGAAGTACGACTGAAGCGAGCCAGTCCATAATCAACAGCAATTCCTGCAATCTGAAAACCGAGCAGAGCGACAATAAATACGCCAAGAAATTTACTAATATTTTGCATCCAGCGCAAACCGCCTTCCTCTGATTGCAGCCAACTGACCGCGCGAACACCTAAGCCTTCAGTGTCGCTGATATCAAGTTCTATTCCACTCACTGCTTGAATATATTTGCGATAAAACTCCCCGTCTCCGCCCTTCTTCTCTAGTTCGTCAAGGATCACATTGAAGCGGTCAATGATTCCTGTCCTTTCCCCTTGGAGTTGAGTAACAGCGACAACCAGTTGGTTTTTCTTTTCTGCCTCTGTTTCCGCATTCTCTTGGAGTTCTTCTGCTGCTTCTTCAATCTGTTGTTGTTGCTGTTCCACATCTGTTTCTGAACCACCAACTTCTGCAGGTCCAGCAACTTTTGCTTCCCCATCACCCACTTCGGTGTCTTCAAGCAGTGATGATAGCTCATCAAGTTTTTCTGAGGGTTTTTCCTCTTCTACTTCTGGCAAGGCATCGGGATCAAGGTCGCGGATCGCTTTTCTGAGGTTGGAGCGGAAGGCTTCGATTCTTGTGGTTGCTTCCTCATACTCAGGGGTATCAGGGACTAGATCTTGGCTTTCTTCTTTTGCCTTCTCCAGGTCAGCGACCGCGGCAGTTAAAGCATCAATTCTTTCGGTTTGGGAGTCATAGGTGACAGAACCAGCGGTCATTTCTTCCCGCGCTTTTTTCGCCTCGTCAAGAACTTCTTGCGCTTTTTGCAACTCTTCAACTTCTGTTGCTCTTTCGAGGGCAGCAGTGGATTCTTCATCTGATTCTACTTCTTCTTTTAGCTCGGTGGCTTCCTCAAGGGCAGCTTGGGCTGCTGCAAGTTTTTCTTTTGCCTCTTCAACTTTCTTGGCAGCCTCTTCAGCTTCTGGGGAACCGGGAACCGCATTGGCTTGAGCGACTTCAGCTTCTTCAAGGGCTTGTTTGGCTTGCTCTAAGGCGGTGGCTCCTTCTTGCTCTTTAGCAATGGCTGCGTTTGCCTGCTTGATGGCAATTTCTGCTGCACTAATCTCTTTTACTTTTGCTTGCAGGATAGCAAGCCAAGCAGCAGCCTCTATTTCCAGTTCTTCTAGGGTTAGGGGTTGAACCAAGAGTTTAAGCTCATCAACAGGAATATTAATACTTGCAGTTGTAATCGCTGCTGTCGGGTCAATGTTGCTGCTAACCGTAGGTGGAACTTCAACCTGTTCAGTGGTTGCTTCTTCGACGACTGTTTCGGCTTCTTGCGATCGCGCTGGTATCCACCAGACAGCAGCACAGATAACGCCAGTCAGGATAATGACATGGACTTGATACCCTCGTTTTACTGAATGTCTGTTTAGGGGAAACATCTGCCTCTTGTAAAAAGCCATATAACAATTAGGAACAATACAATACTAGCTAAAATTCGGATTTTCCCATAATATAGCTTTTACATCCCTACTAAGTGCGGGTTTTGATTAATATTTCTTAATAAAAGGATAAAAGGAAGCTACTACCCGTATTTTTCAGCGCGACCGCGCCCCGTGACCCCTACCAGACAGTTGATTGCCACCCCAGGAGACGCTCTAGCACAGGAGACGCTCTAGGTTATTTTGTGTAGAAATGTTAAAGTTTCTTAACCGGGATTGTATCTGGCTTTCCAATATGGTATATGTAACCATCTACAATGCAAACAATATAAACGCTGACGGTGCAAGTCTATACCAAAGATTTTGAAATTCAATGTCCTCCCCAACAACGCAGTTGGAGAAAAATTGCACAAGCAATTGGCAATCTTCCTTTACCCGGTGTTCCCATTCGCTTGATTTTAACCAAGGTTAAAGGAGATACGCTCACCTTTGAATCCAGCTTTATCGATACGGATAGAGAGCCTGTTTGGTCATCGTTACTCGATATTAATCTTCGTCAACGGGTTTCTGCCCAACCGTTTGTCGCCGTGAGTATTATTCCGACAGGCGTCAGAGCTGAAATTGGCGGTTTTGCTGGAGATGCGACTCCGAGTACCAATCTTTTAGCGGCGGCTTGTGATTATCTGGTGACTAATCCCAATGCTGTAACCGCATCGGATATCTATTTCGCTCAGGATAATGTGCTTTACCTGGAAGGGAATCTGATTTGTCAGTTACTCCTGGGTAATATTGGCGTGATTCCAGAAAAGCGCCAAACGATCGCGGCGATTATTGAAAAGCCACGAGATGAGCGATTTTTAAACAATGTGCTGAATGCTCTCAATGGCTTGCGTACTGTGGGAGGAATTAATATTGATCCGGTTGTCGTCACCGGTGGTCTAGTAGAAACCGCTTGTACCTATTCCCCCTATGGTAATGCTTCTGGGGAATTTAAAGGGATGGAGGAGTTAATCAAGGCGTTAGATGTGGTGGAAACGTCTGCGGCGAGGGCGGTGGCTTTAATCACGACGTTGCACGTCGATGATCAAGTGCGTCAGGCTTACTACCGAGGAGAGTCGATCCCCAATCCTTGGGGGGGTGCGGAAGCGATTATGACTCACATGACAACTAATTTCTATCCGTTTACGGCTGCCCATGCTCCCTTATTATTGGAGTGGGAACATACGGGATTTGGTAAATTAGTCGATCCCAGAGATGGTGCTGAATTAATTTCTAGTGCCTATGTTTGTTCGCCTTTACAGGGTTTAATTCATTCTCCCCGCCCGGTAAGGTTTGATACCCCCGTAGCCCCAGGGGAAACCCGGATATCGGTAGAGAATGTTTCGGCGGTAGTGATGCCAGAAACAACCGTGGGGAATATTCCTTTCTTGGCGTCGTTAGACCAAGATATTCCGGTAATCTTAGTCAAAGATAATACCACTAAGTACGATATTACCCCGGAACGGTTGCAAATTGAAACCCAAGGCAGGAAAATATATCGTGTCAATAGCTACATGGAGGCGGCGGGATTGCTGTTAGCGTTACGGAATGGTATTCTCGTTAAGAGTACAATTCGCCCAATACCGCAAATTGAGCCAATTTTCCTCTAAGCCATGAATCAACCCTCTTCCGCTTATAAGCTAATTGCATCCCATAATCGGGATATTCAGGTTCGCCTTTATACTCCCGCCCACCAAGGAATTGGACAACATAGCAATCGCCTGAGTCAAGAGATCTATCAATATGATCTGCCGTTTCTGACTCGCCCTCGCACGGAAAGCCTAGAGCAACATTTTTCTCAATTGTACGGCACCAAGCATACCTTTTGGCTGACGGGAGGAGGGACTCAAGGAGTATTAACGGCTTGTGCTTTATTGGGGACTCAGTATAAACGAGTTGCTATCGCTCTGAACAGTCATATTTCTGCAATTCACGGGATTATCTTAGCCGGATTGGAGCCTTATTTTATTCCTTCTGTGTCGTTGATGCCGACGACGGAAGAAGTAATCTCGGCGTTGGAAACCAGTGATGTATCAGCTTTGTTACTCACTCATCCGAGTTATGAAGGGATAACTATTGATATTGACAAGATAGCTGATTACTGTCGCGAGCGCGAGATAGCTTTAGTCGTCGATGAAGCCCATGGGAGTCATTTTCCCTTTCTGGATGAACAATGGCAATCAGCAATTAATTCCGGTGCAGATCTTGTCACTCATAGTTTACACAAATATACAGGGAGTTTGGTACAAACGGCTTTATTACATTTGCCCTCTTGCTCTCGGTTTACGATTGAGCAAGTGATGGGGGTGATGCCTTTATTTGAAACCACTACCCGCAGTAATCTGTTAATTTTGAGTATTGAAGATACGATTAAGAAGGGGTATTCTGAAGAAGGTCAAGCGTTATTTTGGCAAGCGATTCAGGAATGCGATCGCCTGCGTCGTCAATTGGATAGTTACGGCAAGGTGTTAACCTATGATCGGCAAGTTAGCGATCCGATGAAACTCTATTTAAAAAGCGATCGCGTGACGGGAGAAGAGTTGGCACAACTGTTGTACAATTGCGGCATTGATGGGGAATTTGATGACGAGCATGGATTGTTATTGATTTTCTCTTTTAATCACAGTCACCACGATTTCCAATTCATGAGAAAAACCTTGGCTAAGGTTGTGCCAATTCTCAGAGAAAAAGCACCCATAGAGACTTTGCCTGACAGTTATTTTTGTCGTAGTCCTAAAATGAAAATCTTGCCTAAAGAGGCTTTCTTTAGCCGGAAAGAAAAATTACCTCTTGGTCAAGCAGTAGGTAAAATAAGCGGTTGTTGTATCAAGAAAGTTCCCCCAGGAAGTCCCATTTTGATACCGGGAGAAGAAATTAGCCAATGGCATCAGCAACGTTTATCTCCTGAGACTGTGGTTGAAGTCGTGGAGTAGTGATTAAACATGAGCAAAGAACAAACCAACGATTTTTTAGAAAAAAGAGCTTGGTTATCTGAGATTTGTGATAGCCAAAGCACTGAGGAATTAAAAACTAAATACGATAGTTGGGCAAATACCTACGATGCAGATGTAAGAGAGGATTGGTCTTTTATGCCTGTTACTATAGCACGGACATTAAGTAAGCTGCTTCCCAAGAAAAATGCCAAAATCTTAGATGCTGGTGCGGGTACGGGATTAGTCGGTGAAGCCTTGGCACAACAGGGATATACTAATCTTACCGCAGTAGATCTATCAGAAAAAATGTTGGCGATCGCGAAAGAGAGACAAGTCTACAAGGCTCTCCATCAGAGTAATTTAGAAGATTCCAAACTTTTTAGCCATTCAACAAATTTTGATGCAATTATTGCCGCCGGGGTTTTTGCCTATGCCCATGCTGGGGCTGAGGTATTAAACAATCTATTCGGTTTTTTAAAGGAAGAAGGACTATTCTTGTTGACGATACGGGAAGATTATCGCCGTGGAATGCAGACAGCATTAGATCAATTACCATGGACATTAGTCAGTGAAGAGGATTTTCCGATCTATGACGAAACAAAATTGATGTATCTTCTGGCTTTCAAAAAGGAGCAATAGCTATGAATACTCAAAGTATTACTAAATTAACCCGTTCTGGTTCAGAGATCTCCGAGAATAAGCGCTTTGTCCAAATTTATGAGCGAGAAAATAGGTGTGATATTCCCCAGTCTGCTTGGAGACCTTTGACCAATAACTACCATTTACAAACATGGAAAGAGATACCGATGGACAAAAGTCCTCTAGAAATTGCCCTTTATCCAATGCTGATTTATGAACTTAGACCTAAAACCATCATTGAACTTGGTGCAGACACTGGAGGAAGTGCAGTATGGTTAGCCGATCAGTTGAAGTTATTTGATATTGAAGGTCTTGTCTACTCTGTTGATATCGATTTATCCTTACTGGATGAAAAAGCCAAAGTTGAACCCAAGATAAAATTCTGGGAAGGTGATTGTAATCAGATTGATGTAGTTTGGTCTCCAACACTCCTTTCTAAACTTGCTCATCCTTGGTTAATACTAGAAGATGTTCATGTTAATTTAGTCGGTATCCTAGATTATTTTCATCATAATGGTTTACAGAGTGGAGATTATTTAATTATTGAAGACACAAATAAGGCTTTGTGGGAGGAGTGGTCAGATTGGGAAGATCGAGAATTTATTGAACGGATGGGGTGCAAACTTGATTTAGTGAAGACTTGGTTTATGAATCATCACGATGAGTACTTAATTGATACTTATTACCAAGATATGTTTGGTTATAATGGGTCAAAGAATTGGAATTCAATTTTCAAAAAAGTTTGAGGAACAATAATAAGGCAAGAAAATTATGATTAACAATGAAATCAATGAAAAAGTTAATTATTGGCAGAATAAAGGATTTATCTGTGAAATCTGGACATCTCCTCCCGGTGGAGGTTGGTCAGATCCTGGTCATGAGGGTGATGAAGTTTTTATTGTCTTAGAAGGAGAGATGGAAATTTCTCTAGAAGGTAATAAATATCGCCCTAAAATTGGGGAAGAGTTTTTTGTTCCTGCTTACAAATCTCATGCGACCCTAAATACAGGGAAAGTAACCAATCGTTTTTATTGGATACATTCATACAAATGGTCACCGACTGGGAGTTGACGATCGCCAGAAGCCAAGTATTTTTCAGTGTGAACTTAAAAATTTGAAAAGTTTAACTAAATAGACGTAGAGAATGGTTGAAATAGATCCGATTTTAGCAAATGACTGGTATATTGTCTCCCAAGCCAAGGATATCCAACCAGGTAATATCAAACCGTTGAGACTACTAGGACAAGAAATTGTTATATGGCGTGGTAATTCTCCCGAATCCCCCGTAGTAGCTTGCCAAGACTGGTGTCCTCATAGAGGTGTTGCTCTTTCCCTAGGAAAAATAGTTGGCGATCATCTTACGTGTAGATATCATGGCTGGCAGTACGATCAACAGGGTAAATGTGTAAATATCCCTTCACTTACTACCCAACTTCCTCCATTAAATGCCTGTGTCAAAACTTATCAATGTCAAGAAAGCCAAGGTTATATATGGGTAAGTTTAGGTAATCCTGTTCAAGATGTGTCTTCATTTCCGGAATGGGACAATCCAGATTACCGTTTGTTTATCTCCAATCCCTATCATGTGAAAACTAGCCCATTTCGAGTAATTGATAATAATTTAGATCAATCTCATGTTCCTTTTTTGCATGAAGGATCTATAGGTCATCCTGATTATCCAATTATAGAAAACTATGAAGTGACAACAGAGAAAGACAGCATTACTGTACACAATATTAATGCTTGGCAATTAGATGGTTCCTATTTTAATAACAGTAAAACGGTTCGTAAAATCACCATATCGTCTATCAAAGTAGCTCGTCCTTTAAGCTTAAAAGTAGTTAAAGAAATAGACAATGGTGCTAAAATAATGCACTGGTTTATAAATGTAACACCAATTGATGAAGAAAGCTGTTTGATGTGGATTTCTCTAGCCATGAACTACGGATACGAAATAACAGAATCGGAAATGCAAACATCTACGGACAACGTTATTTGTGAAGATCTTCTAATGTTGGAGTCACACCGTCCAGCACGTTTACCTCTTCTCCCTCGACAAGGGACTGATACAGAATGGCCGCCAGAAGTCCACGTTCCCTGTGATCGAGCCTCTATTGCCTATCGTAGATGGCTCAAGGATCTAGGTATTACTTTTGGAGTTTGCTAATTTTGTTTTAGTAAAAAATATGTGTCTAGATTGCTCTTTCCAATAAGACTGATAATGTAATTGTTTGAGTACATGGAAGTTGATATTTATTCGAGGATCATGCGGTATTTTGACATTTCTTCATAAAAAGCTAGAGAACTGTTGATATAAGGTCTTAGTTCATTGGGAAATTCCTCTGGAATTGCAGACTTTTTGTCTTCATAAAAGAATCCAGTAGAATTTAGGATATTTTCATAATAACTGGCGTAAACTGTATTTCCCCAATTTAGGTTACTATTATCTGGATTTGAACTCCAGTTGAGCATTTTTTCGGAAAAATCTATTCCTAATTCAAAGCATAACGCTTCCAAATATTCTCGAGGCTTTTTCACTAAATCAGTTGAATCGATTACCAAAGGCATTGATCCTGTTAGAGCTTCAATATCTCTAAAGAGGCTATAATGTTGTTCCCAACCTACTCCATAAAAAATTAATCTCCATTCCTGATTAACTAATCTATAATTCTTCCAAGATGACACAATTGTCTCTTTAGGGTCTCTGATCAGAAATAAATTTTTCATTGATTTAAGCCAATTTCTTCCAAATTTTGGTAACATAAAGTATGACATATTCTTTTGAAAAGAAATAGACTTGCCATCTGGCAATTTTCCAGTTGCTTTTTGGATAATTTTATCATAATTTGTTTCAGGATACTTCGACAAATTATCCTGCCAAATTTTGAGAATACGCTCCTCAAGTAAATGATAATCAGCATTAACATTTACGAAGTAGGCACCATATAAAGGTTCATCATAGATTACACATTCCTCCAACTGTTCAAAAGCTCTAGTAATTGCTGTGGAACGGCTTCTAGGAACAACCCACATTGCTATATGATGATTCTTGTTATTATTATTTTTCATATTTCCCATTTTTTAAAGGCTATCCAACAACTTAATTTTACACTAAGATGCTAAAACTTAAGAATAGATGTTTCCAGAAGCTCAATAACTGCTGAAACTGCTGTCTGAATTGCCCCTTGCACCGAAGCATGATTAATGCCCAGATGTTCCCCGGCAAAAAAGACGCGAGGTTGCTGGTGAGGATAGGATTCACCCAACCATCCTTGATATCGCTCATGTTCTCCTGGAGCAAAAAAGGCATAAGAGCCAGAACCCAGTTTAGCCTTTTCATCCCAAATATAGTGAACGATATCATCAACGTATGGCTCAATCTGAGGATGGAGTTGCTTAACCTCACGTAACGTCAATTCAGTGCGATCGCCTTCTTCCAGACTCCGGAATTTTCGTGAATTCCCTTCCCAACGATACGCTGCTGTAAACGCAGACGGTTGGTGGGAACGTTCGCGATCGCAGGCTATCCAGTCAGGATTGTCTGATTGTTTATCTGCCAAGATAGCATTATCATCAGGATACCAACACTTTTCGATATTTAAATCTGTAAAACTTCCGCCACCATAGATTCCATCCTCAAACTCCCAAGGACGAGCGGTACAGTGAAATAAGGTTTTCGCGGCGCTACAATACCCCAGACTGTTAATCGCTTCCCTTTGTTGAGCAGGTAAAGGCGGATCAAAATCGATTTTTGCCAAAGCCGTAGTCGGAAGCGTACAGATGACAAAATCAAACTCGGCGCTTTGTTTACCCTGTAAACTATTCCAGTGGAGTTTAACGCCAGAATCCGTTAGTTCTATGGCGGTTACCTGGGCTTGAGTCTGAATGTCCCCTGGTATTCTTTCCGCAAAAGCGTTTACCAGGGTTTCCATCCCTCCGACTAACTTGTATTGTTCCACGCGATGCCAAGCAAAAAAGTCAATTAACCCATTCAAAAGAGAAACTTGATTATAATGGATCATCCCTGTCGCGTGACCGACGAATTCAAAGGCATCGGGGGAGAGGCGATCGCGAAAATATTGGGTTACCGAGAGGCTGTCGTATTCTCTTAGTCGGGAACTGGTGAAGCTAGGGGAAAACATCTCCCATTTCTCCTGATTAGACAAAGACTCAATTAACTCCTCTAATATAGTTTCGTAAATTACCGCTGGGTCTTGCTGCTCTTCAAGAGTTAAATGGTAATTATATAATAGGGATTTATAATTGTCAAGGCGAGTCTTTTGACCACGTAAATAATAGTAAGCGGCGGGATTGTAACTAACAAATTGTCTTCTTTTTAACTTAAATTTATCCATATAATAGAGGGTGCAACCATGACTAGCCGGAACCCTCATGGCGCCCAATTCGGCATGAGTGCTATCACTGAAATAGTGAGTATAAATACGACCCCCTAAACGCCCAGACGCTTCCAACAGGGTAACCTGGTGTTCCAGTTGACTCAATTCATAAGCACAAGTAAGTCCAGCAATTCCCCCACCGATAATACCAATGCTTTGGCGAATTCCCTGGGAATCATAACTATCCAGAGAACCCGGATGAGAGTAGAGATGATCAAAGGAAAACGGTTGATTTAACTGTTGTTGATAACGATAAGGATTAAACATTGATTCAGATACAATTACAATTATTCCCAGAGCCAAATTAACCCTTAGCCTAGGGGCGCAGGCTCCGTCAAGGGGTTGTAGAGACGTAAGGCGTGGAACGTCTGGGAGCAGAGGGAGTGCGATCGCATTTGCCATTATATACCGGGCATTCGTAGGGGCTTGGTCACCAAGGGAACCAAGCCCCTACTCTAAATCAACATATTCGGCTAAATTTTCAATTTGGGGATCACTAAACCGATACAGTAAACGCCACAGCACGGTATAACTCCCATCTAAACGCTGGTGAACCGGTTGAAACGCCACAATAACATCGCTACTCGGTGTGTTGAGAATGTCTGGTAAATAACGGCGCTGCGCCCGGGAAATTGGTTCTCCTTCAAGTACAGCTTCGGGTAACTGGAATTGAATTAATCTGACCAAATAGGTGTTATTTAATTTTACCTCTGAACCTGTAGCCGCAGGTGGACTTAAAGGCGGGACAAACCCAATCCCATCTTTACCTGTATAAAAGCGCCGTTGGTCTATTTGTAAAGCTTCTACTTCATTGGGCGGACGATAATTTAGGAATAAATCCCGTTGTTCAGGTGTAAGCGTAGGAATTGTGTTGAGATTGGCGTCGAGTTCGTCTAAAGAAACGTCGCCCAAATTGACGATAAAACCATAATCCAGCCCCTGCAAAGGAATAGTGAAGTTTCCATTTTCAATTTCCAACGCCAAGCTAGGAACGGAGTCCGTCGCCGATTCAACCCCAGTCGTTAAGGGAAAGGGTTGGGGGAGGGGAGATTGCAAGCGGTTTCGCAGCTTATTGGGATCAGGTTGATAGCTTTCGGCGAGAAAGATACGGGCAATTCCGGTGTTGGGTTGGTCAAGAAAGTCGGCATATCGTTGGGGTTCTAAGGGTAAAAGACCCAAAGTACTTTGGGTGGGAATGACTGAGTAGACACCAGGGTCAATAATACGAGCCGAGTCGGGAAATGCTGGTAATGTGGGTAATAATTGTTCCCGTGCGGCTAAAAGGGTTTGGGTGACAGCTTCTGGAGGCGCGATCGCAGGTTGTCGCGGTTGTCTCTGATAGTCTGTCAGGGGGCGCTTTGTCGGCATACCCAAGACAGGCGGTTCGGGTTCGGGGAAGTCGGGTACAGGTGCAAATTCAGGACGAAGTGGTGTGGCTAAATTCAACCGCAATCCTGGACGTTGATCATCTAATGGTAGGGTACTGGGTGCGGCTAACCCCGCTAGCATCGGTAACCGCATATCTAACAGATCAACCATGGGTTCCAGCTTCTGGGTGGATACATAAAGATTGCAGTACACCTGTCGCTGGGGTAAGGTTAACGGTGCAGGAACATCGGGATCAGGCGTTCCGTTATTACAGAGAAACTGGGGAATTCGATACTGACTATTCAAGAAGCGTTCCACTTTGCCGAGATGTAAGAAAAGTTGCGATCGCGTCGCTTCTACTTGATATACATTAGGACTGTAGTATGCTCGCTCAATCCGATTAATCAAATTCAGTTGTTCTTGAACCAGTCCTTCGGCTGGACGCCAAAATCCTTGGGCAAAGCTAGATTGTGCTGTTGTATCTTGGGCATTTGCCGTTGAGGGTGAAAGTAGCGGGAACGATAGGGATAAGGATAGTAACACCAATAACGATGAGTAGTGCATAAACTGTAGGGGCTTATTGCTTTGCGCCCGATTTAACGGTAGAATCTACTCCACCATTTTAGCTGTGTCAATCCAGTAGCGTAACAAGCGTCGGAATAAGCATCAGTATCTGGAGATATTCTTCATTTCGCTTCGCTTCATTCTCTAATGGCATAATCGGACACTTGATTAATAGTGGACTTTAGACAAATCCGATCCGGCACAGCGAGCGATCGCACTTCTTTTGATAACCATAATTCACTACATACCACTTAGCTCTTTCTTTCTGCTTCGCTACTGACATTTCCTTAGCTTGACTCAATTCTATAGCGCTACGCGCTAGGCTTTCTTGCAATAGGCAACACCTCGGCTTAATTTGTCAAGCTCTGATAAGTTAAACTATTCTTTCCCCCAGAACGGTTTAATTTTTTCAATCAGGATCTCGTCTCAACAAAACGTCATAATTGCTCGTTTTTTACCTCATTTTGGGAAAAAGCTACGAATTTTCAAGGGTTGCAGCGATTGTGAGAAACTTGTGCGATTTTCAGGTATACTATCTATGGTGGGTTTTTTGTGGGCAAAAATAATTTTGATACAGCTAAAACCCTTGAATCTTCGTAAGACTTTGTATAATTGACGGTTTTCGTCTCACTCCCAACCTCCCCCTGGGACGCATGTATTTTGTTAAAGTTATGATAAAAATCATTGCCAACTATTGACAAAAACACAGAGTACACATAATAAATGGCACTTTCTAGAACATTAAATAGTCAAGCACACAGATTGACACAGACAACTAAATAATTCCCCCACCAGCTAATCATTTTTTTATCCTTTGCTCCCTCAGCTCTCCCAGCTCCCCCAGCTCCCTCTGCTTCCCCAGCTTCATCGTATCTACGAAGCTGCTCAAGTATTTTCGCCAAGCTGCACTAGGGCGACGGACAAGCTTGAGCAACCGGAACAAATCCCGGTTCTTTTACCATCCCTTGACCCTTACCCGTTACTATCAAATTAGTATACGCTCTCCCAGCTTGTTCCTGGGCATTATTCTCACCTGGAAAATCTTTAATAATCACAAATAAGTTGCGAGTTAAAGGATACTCTCCACTTTTAAAAGCGGCTAAATTAACCTGATTGCGATGCTGGGGACAAGACTCCAGGGGAACTAACTCACCCTGATAGGGAGCAATCGCCGTCTTTCCTGGAAGTCCCAACGGTAAAGGGCGAATTCCACATTGAGAGACAATTTCCGGTGCTGAGGCGTAGTAAATCCCACCTAGATCATTGGTGACTTTACCGATTCCCGTGGTTGTCGAATCAACAAATTGGACAATTTGGGTATTAAACGGTTGTCCTCCTAAAACCGCATCGGTAAAAAATCGCACGGTTCCGCCTTCGGGTGCGCGGGAGTAGGGAGTAATCGGCACATCCGGACCTCCCACTTGTTGCCAGTTGCTAATTTTTCCGGTATAAATATCTTTAAGCTGAGTTAAGGTTAGGTTAGGAACATTTAGTTGCGGATTTACCCCGACTGCGATCGCGTCAATTGCCACTGGTGCCTGAATCAGTTCATAGCCTTGCTGTCTCGCCTCGGCTAAATCTTTTTTTCGCAGATGGGTAGAGGATAGACTGAAGGCAAAATATCCTCCCAATACCTGTTCAATTCCCTCCACTGAACCACTATACTTGGGTGGATTGAGCTGAAAATCGGGCAAGGCTATCTTGATCTGTTCGTGAAAGGGTTGAGCAAGAGGAACCCAAGTTGTACTTCCCCCATAATTAAACAGTTGTCCTTGGGGAATATTAATCATGAATGGTATCCGATTATCGTTCAATGAACAGATAAGGCGTTTCCACCATAACCAACCGCTGATGGCTGAGATACAAATAGCGCCGCCCAAAACTCCGATACCTATTAGTTTACCGATTGGCTTTTTCCCTGGGGATGAAACCTGGAGAGCTTTATCCTCAGTCGCCGACTGTTCCGGAGAAATCGGTTGGGGTAACGTCTGTTTATCTTCAGGTAAAATTGGCGGTTCAACCGACTCCCCTGATTCGGAGTTAACCTCAGGCTTTTTCTTTGCCAAAAAATCGTCCCACTTCACGGGTAAAACTGTAGGATTTTGGCAAATCACCGGTAATAGACTTGCACCCGGAAACCTTCTCTCAATATCCGATAAATCATGTAGCTTTTCCCGGGCTTCTCGGACTGAAGTATACAAGGATTTGCCACTGGAAAACGATTCCAGAAAATATCTCAAAAATTCTTGAGCAAACTTATCCGGTACAGGTTCCCGCATGACAATCATTTGCGGGATATTCAGGCGCTGCAACTCATTGGCTAATCCTAAACCATCACAGGAATTAAAAATCGCCAGTTGTAACCCTTTCTTAATCGCTCGTTTTAGGGTATTTCTTAACTCGCTAATGGCTAGCTTCTCGGTTTGGTTAATATAAATATAACCGCAATCGCCATCTCCTTGAGAGTAACTATGTCCCGCAAAGAAAAGAATATCCCACTCTTCACTCCACAGGGTTTCAAATTCTTGACGTTGCGGTTCCACCAGAAAGCGGACATCCGCTTGGGGTAAACCTTCGAGTAACCCTCTGTCTCTGGCAATATCAATTCCCTGGCTATTGCCTAAAATTGCCAAAATTCTGACTTTATTTTTCGGTTTAACCGGAGTTCCGACATCATGTTCTGTCGGACTAATCGCCACAGCCGCATTGGGAAACTCATCAAAAAAGTCCCACGTATCCCAGGGTAATTTCCGCAAATTGTGTTCACTGGTGCGGATAATGACGCGAATTTCTTCGTCTTCGTCTAACTCTCTGAGTAATTGCTCTTTGACACGGCGAAACTCTTCAGCCCTAAGCCAATGATTAATACTACCTTTTAGGGTATCAAATAAGACTTGACATTCATCAGCAGAGACAGGGGGGAGGAGTTCGGTTTCTTCATCTAGAATAACTGGACGCCTGAACGCTGTTTCTAAGCGGCGATAGGTTTGTTTCCAATTATCATAGTTTCCAGAAACCTGTAAATTAGCGGGTAGACTACCACCTGTCCGGATTTGACGATGCGGAAAACTCTCATCACCAATTTCTAGGGTAATCTGAAACCCTTGGCTAAAATTCCCATGTTCTAAATTAAGTTTAACGACCTTACCCATAGTTATGTTCTGGCTTTCCTCAGTTTAAATTATAAAATCCTCCGTTACGCTCTCCTCACCCAGCACCACTTTAACGGTAAATTGTTCCTCAGGTTGATCAATAAACTGAAAGGGTTTAGTTTGAATAGAATGGTCAGCGTTTCCGGCTTGAGTTTCTTGAAAAGATTCTCCAGTTTCATCCAGTACCATTAACTTGATACCTGCGGGTAAAGAGGTGTTACTCGTTAAAGAACGAACTTTAACCCGGATGCGAACATTTTGTTCATTGTCTTGATTCAGGTCAAGTATCAGTGCTAGACTTTGGTCTTTCAGTTGGATTATCTTCCCCCGCTTCACCGTCGCCGGATTGACACTTCTGAAGGCTAGACTAACGTCTGGTGTACCCAATAATGCTTCAACAGTTTGCCAACCCTCTGCCACAATACTATCAAACCATTGATTTAACTGAACCAGAGGTTTAGGTTCACGTTTGAGTTGAAGACACTTGAGCAAATTATCCAAAGATTGGAACTGGTTAAGAGATAACTCCTCCGTAGTCACAGTTTGAGTAAAACCCAGTAATGTTGCTTCGGTGAGGGATTCATTCATCCCGACGGCAACATAACCAATCCTATCTTCCCAAACTTCCGCTGGAATGTAAACAAAGTTTGTATCCGAGAACACAGGACGACACTCAAGTTTTACCCATTGCTCGTGCCGTTTAACCTTTAAGTCGGCAATATTGGCTAAAGACTGGATTAATGGGTCCCAGCTATCACTTCCAGTTAAATCTGTCTCTATTCCTTGGCGCTTGAGGTAGTCGTTAACTGCATACACGGCTAGGGTATTCAGATAAACCTGCTGCGCGTTGACAAAATTGAAGGGAGTAGATTGATGTTGACGAAACTGTTTGGCGTTTTGATGGGCTTGCCAACCTAGCTTAACTTTAGACATCGAGGCTTTATTGATATGAATCATCACGTTTTCTCCTGTTTATCGGTGTCGCTGTAATCTAATAAGTGGGTTGTTGAAAATAAACTGAACACTCCACCCGTTCTGTAAATCGTACTCAAATCATTACAAATGACAAATGACTAATGACCAATGACGAACTTAGGCACAGTCTTGGACATACTGTTTAATCCTTGGGGCAAACCGTTGAATACAACGCCAATAGAAACTACTCAAGGTTGTCACGGGAATTCCCAACTCTTCAGAAATCTCTTTCCAGCTTTTCCCCTGAATGCGTTTCGCTAAAAATATGGCTTGGAAGCTGGCGTTAGGATTTTTCTTGATCACCTCCTGTTGAAAAATTTTATCGGGATCACGTTCTATATAGTGCATGATTATTTCAAATGTCGTGGGAACATCTTTAGTTTCGCCTATAGTCTCTATTTCCTCGATAGCAATTGGTTTATCTTGGGTAATCTGGTAAGAGGCTCGGATGTCTCTTAATGTTCTATCCAGTCTAAAGTTAACCCAATTCATAAATACTCCATTTCCTCGTTCTGGGTCATATAAGTCAATTTTTTGGAAAACATAAAGCAATGTTCGATTTACGGCATCATCATAAATTAAGTTATAAAAATCACGAGAAAGTTCACCTCGGCGGGGATGGATCAGTCTCCGGGAGAGTTGAATTGCATTAATGAGTTCAGTTAAGAGATATTGGCGTTGCTGCGTCTGGGCTGGATGCTGTTTCGCTTCTAGGGCTAGCAGTTTCAGACGGTTGTCAGTGAGTATGTCTTGAAAGGCTTCCCGCATCCGTAGATTTGCCCATTCTCTTAAAGATTCATTTTCAGGATTGTAGCGGTCAATATCCGAGGACAGAGTAACCAAAAGTTGCTGGCGTGCGGCTTGGTAAATGTCTTGACAAGCACTGGATAGGGGTTGGTCTTTAAGTGGACGGCATATTGGGCGCGATCGCAGGATTCGATCAACCAGTTTGGTTACCTTTTGCCTTCGCTCTATACTTCCTGGGACAGTTTTATTGACCTCAATAATTAAATTAATTAACTCAGTTTTTTGAGATATATTAGACATCTATTAATCTCCAGATTTAAATACGTCCTATTAATTTCTTCATTCATTGGTTTCATTTTTGCAGAATCCTTTATCTTAACTATTCATACTTTTCAAAGCAAGCCTCAGTTTTGACTCTTCATGAATCATAGAATTAATCTATGTTTGTATTGGAGATCACTATTTCTCTGTAGTTATAGATACCTCTAAATTCGGGCGTTCACCTGATCACTCTGGCTGAGAGAGAAATTTTTACGCAATAGGTCAGTTTTTGTTACAAAGCTTTACATAGATTTGGCTAATGATGATAAGTAGATGGACACACTTAAAGTTAACGGTTGAGATATTAGGAAACTCTTAACGGGAAACATGGAACAGTAAGGGTTTGAGGGCGATTTACTTATTTGTTGCCTCAGCAGGAAATGATAGTAGTGACAATACGTAGCAGGTGTTGCCAGTGTGATTTGGTCTCAAGACCCAACATTAACCGCTCAGTAGGTCAAGAATCGTATCCTGACAACCGTTGACCCAATTCCAGCATTACAAGGAATAACCGTTTCAGGTGGGCTGCTCAATGCTTACAGCGTTTTCAGACTCGATGTGATACACCCTGTCCAAGAGTAGAAAAGCACTATCTCATCTTCCTGTACTACACCGTGTTAGAAAGTGCTGTACACTGCACGGTGAGGCAGTTTTGATTTTTTGGCTGGGGGAACTTCAGTTGAAACCGCAGCTACACAAACGAAACCCGCCTGCGCGGGTTTCCACAGGTTGAGATAAAATCCGTTAAATTGAATTAAGCGATCGCACTCTTGAACCGTCCCACTCAGGCGCGATCGCTTTTGCGTGATTTCCTTTCCGATGAACCTACTGTAGGATTAAGTTGAGAGAGACTACATCCTTGAACCCAATTCACCCAATCGGATGATTGACAAGACCTTTCTTTGGGCTGATTAGGTTAGTCAGGGTAAGTTCTCCGCCATCAACAATCTCTTAAATTTAATGTCACGCTCTGTATTATGCAAGCGCTTTTTAATCCAGAAACAACATCCAAGGTTAGACTCACAGCTAAATCGTCGGTTCGTAAACCTATACTGCAACTGGGTTCGGTGGGAGCCGAGGTTTTAGAACTGCAAAAGCTTTTGGCTCAGTGCGGTACCTACACGGGTCCAATGGGGGGGTATTTTGATTGCTCTGTCCATGATGCTGTGATGGAATTTCAGCAAAGTATGTTCCTCAAAGCAGATGGTATTGTTGATTCCCTGACGTGGCAAGCCCTTTATCAGGGTACTCCCGTTAATATGCCTGTACTAAACCGAGGTAGCCGACATGATATGGTGATTCCTTTACAGTGGGTGCTGCATCTGACTCAGGATTATGCTGCGCCAATTGATGGTCACTTTGGCGAACAAACAGAACGCGCTGTGCGATCATTCCAAAACCATCATGGCTTAGTGGAAGATGGCGTGGTCAGTGAGCAAACCTGGTATGCTCTTAGTCAAGTTCATGTCAGTCTACTCCATAACCGTTATCAAGACGCTTTGGTGGCAGTGTAGTTCATGGTTCCTTTTTCTGAAATGCGCGATCGCTAGCAACAGAAATCCAGTAATCACACCTAATGCGGATGATTAGCCAATTGTCTGTAACTTATGCTACAAAATTATTCCTTTTGTAGAGACACGCCATGGCGCGTCTCTACAGGAATGCTCAGGCTAATTGTTTGGTAACCTCATCAGCGAGTTGCTCTATATTGACAGCAATTTGCTCCCCGGTTCTCAGGTTTTTCAAACCGCATTTTTGAGCAGCAGCTTCTTCCGAGCCAATAATGACACAAAAGGGAATTCCCCGTTTATCAGCTTGCTGTAACTGTTTGCCTACAGAACGCTCGTCAAAACTGGTTATTGTACTAATTCCCGCCTGACGCAGTTTCTGAGATACCTCTAAATATAAAGGCATCAGGTCACTTTGCATATTCACCACCATCACTTGGGCGGGTGTAGACGAGAACGACTCCAGAATCCCGGCTTGAATCAACCGACTCATCAATCGAGTTAAGCCGATGGAAATGCCTACTCCTGGCATTTTATCCCCAACAAACATGCCCACGAGTTCTTCATACCGTCCCCCGGAACAAATACTGCCCAAGGCTTCGTGACCAACCAGTGTTGTTTCATACACTGTTCCCGTGTAATAATCTAATCCACGGGCAATGGAGAGGTCAATGCAAAATACGCGATCGCTCACCCCCAAATTCCGCACTCCGGTAATCACCGTTTCTAGTTCAGCAATGCCCGTTTTCAATACCTGAGCGTCTGGTTTATCCTCAAGCATGGCGTTTAATTGTGCCAACACCTCATCTACCGAACCCTGAATCTTGGTGAAGGTCAGAATTTGCTCGACTTGTTCATCGGATAACCCTTCAGACAAGAGCGCTTTTTTCACCTTTGATTCGCCAATTTTCTCGGCTGCATCTACAATCCGGATAGAGGGCATAATTTTGCTCTCGTCTAAACCAATCGACTCAAAAAATCCACTGAGAACTTTGCGATTGTTGATGCGGATCAAAAAGTCTCCTATATTAATCGCCGTAAAAATTTCGGCAATAATCGCTGGAATTTGAGCATCATAGAGTAAACTCAGCTTATTCCGACCCACTACATCAATATCACATTGGCGAAATTGGCGATAGCGTCCGGCTTTTGCCCGTTCTCCCCGAAATACCACATCTATCTGATAACGAGCAAAGGGGAACTGAAGTTCATTCAGGTGGCGGGCAATATAAGCTGCTAAGGGAACCGTCTGATCAAACTTTAATGCTCTCTCTTCTGAACCACTTTCTCCCGCCTGTTCTTTTTCAGCTTGGCGATTGGGCGGCAAAATTGGTTGCAACCCGTAAATAATATTATCCCCTTGATTTCCTTTGGCTTGCAGGACTTCTAATCGCTCAACGGCTGGAGTTTCGATGGGTGTGAATCCATACCGCTCAAAAACTTGGCGGATGGTATCGATTAAATACATCTCCAGACGCTTTTCGCCGGGGAGAAATTCGGGAAAACCACTCGGACAAGAAAAGTTTATTTTGTCAGCTTTTGCCATTTTTCAGGGAACAGGGAATAGGGAACAGGGATGTAGGGGCGGGTTTTACCGCTCACATTTTGCCATAAACCGATAATTTGACTAAACCCGCCCTTCTAGGGAACCGGGAATTAAAATTTCTAATGGCTAATCGTTAGGTAGTGGAGACTGAAGAGATGATCAGCATCTGTCCATACCTGTTGAGCATCGAATCCAGCATAATTTGCCATATCCTGGAACTCTTCAATGCTGTATTTATATGAATTTTCGGTGTGAATCGTTTCATCTTGACGAAAGTGGAACGGTGTGTTATCGATAACGACGCTTTGTTCCTTGAGACTGACTAAGTGCATCTCAATGCGGCTTTTATCTGGATTATAAAAAGCCCAGTGGCGAAAGTGGGATAAATCAAAATTAGCGTTTAACTCCTGATTAATCCGCTCTAGCAGGTTGAGATTAAATTCCGCAGTGACTCCCTGGGCATCATTATAGGCAGCATTTAAAATAGCTGGGTCTTTTTTCAAATCGACACCAATTAACATGGCATCACCTTTATCCAAAAGACGACACGACTGTTTCAGAAGATGGATGGCTTCTTGGGGATCGAGATTGCCAATCGTGGAACCCGGAAAGAAAATTAGCTTGTGATTAACAGGTTTTTTGCTGTAGGGTGGCAGTTGAAAATCTTGGGTATAATCTGCACAAACGGCGATCACATCCAAGTCAGGATAACATTGTGCTAGTTCTGCTGACGCTTGCAGCATGTGTTCTTGAGAGATATCAATGGGCATATACCCAGCTAGGTGCGGCAAGGCATCTAACAGTAAGCGGACTTTGGTACTATTACCACTACCATACTCGATCAGTAAGCAATCTTGACCTACGAGTTGGGCAATGTCAGCGCAATAGGTTTTTAACAGATAAATTTCTGTACGGGTGGGATAGTATTCCTCCACCTCACAGATCTGATCAAACAGTTCCGAACCCCGTTTATCATAAAAGAACTTGGGCGCGATCGCTTTTTGGGGTTGAGTCAAACCCTTGAATATCTCCTCACGTAAGCTGCTTAGGTGCGGCTTATAATCGTAAAACTCTAGATTATTCATTCATTCATTCTGCTAACCACCTACAGGGTGGATTCCTCTCCTATCATCTACCGCCAACGATCCTTTTTGCAAGTTATCTCATGTCCGGTTGAATACTTAGGGGCTGCTGAATAAGTGTTGTGGTGAGGGGGAGCGGGGGAAGCTGGGGGAACTGGGGAAGCAAGGGTACATTTTCCCTGAGCAAGGTGATGCTATACATTAGTTACAAGCTGCGCCCACAAGGGGACGCAGCAGTTGACCCTTTGTCCCTGATTCCCTTACTTTTTCTTGCCGCCAAACAATCCTCCAAATAAACCTCCGCCACCCGATTGCTCTTTCGACTTTTTGCCTGAACCCGATTTCTGGGTTAATTTGTCGATATATTGTTTCCCTTTCAAGGCGTTCTCTTCCTGCGGATTTAATTGCAAGGCTTTATTAATGTGTACCTTAGCCATGGACACTTGATTTTGCTTTAAATAAGCTAACCCTAATAAGCCATGACATTTGCTATTGGTTTGCTCTAATTTGAGGGCTTCTCGTAATTCTAAAACAGCACCCGCAAAATTGTTTTTCTGCATGTAGCTGTCGGCACGGCTGATATAAGCAGCAACTTTTGAGCCTTCTTGAGTTCCACCTCCCTTGGTTGAGGCATCATTGGTAGCGGCACCAGCTTGGGTTTTCTTAACCGCCTTACCCGGTCCTGCTGTTTTGGAAACTGCTGTTCCTGGAGAGGTTTTGCCGATGCCGGATTTGGAGGTTTTTCCTTTCAGCATCAAGTAAACTAAGTTGAGTTCACTGATTTCGCCAGTAACGTCCGTAACTCGATCAAGAGATTCGTATTGCTTAGAGGCTAGCGATTTCAAGGAGTTTCGATAAACAGAATCGGCATTTGCACCAGCTTTTGCCAATTGTTTAGCCACATCACTATAAATAGAAATTTTTCCTCCTTCTGCGGCTAAACGCTTGCCCATGTGTCCTAAACTAATCTTATAGTCGCGACTGCCGCGAAACAGTTGTTCCTTGGCAGGATTGACGAGTTTGGTTAACAGTTCATTGGCTTGCTGTTTTTCCTCATCTGTTTTGAATTTGCTGCTGTCAGGGTGGAGACGGCGAGTTACTTTGAGATACTGCTTCCGGACTGTCTTCTCATCCGCATCGACGGGAACGCCTAGAATGGCATGATAATCCGTGAAATCATACTTAAAAAGTCCGCGTTCAATTTCAAAAGCCATAGGGTGCTGTCCAATTGCTGTGACGAAAGAATAGTTTTATAGTCTGTCTTAGAGATGAGAGACCCCCTTGACATCCTCATAGCTATTGTAGAAAATACAGTTCCTAAGATCGGGTGCATCTCAAGACTGTTCGGTTAAGGGCAGCTGAGGGAGCAGGGGAAGCAGGGGAAGCAGGGGAAGCAGGGGGAGATAGGGAAGATGGGAAAGTAAATGACGTAGCTTACTTCTCGCTCCCTTGAGTATGACAAATGACATAAGACGAATGACATAAGACGAATGACAAATGACGATCTCAATTCCAACTGGACAGGGGTGGTGTCTGTAAAAGTTCCTGGCTGAGTTGGTCATGAATTTGACCATTGGTGGCGAGAATTCGTCCCGATTTTAGGACGAGAGGGCTACCATCATAAGCGGTGACTGTGCCACCTGCCTCTTGCACTAATACTACACCAGCCGTAATATCCCAGGGCGAAATTCCCCGTTCCCAATAACCATCTAAGCGTCCACAAGCCACATCTGCCAAATCCAGTGAGGCTGAACCACTGCGGCGAACGCCTTGGGTGAGGTGAGTTAGGTGACAAAACTCGGCATAGTTATTATCTGGGGTTTCGCGACGGTCATAGGCAAAGCCAGTTACCAGTAAGCTTTGATGGAAAGTCGATGTGTTAGAGACGTGAATGGGACGGCGGTTGCAAGTCGCCCCTAATCCCTTAGCGGCGCGAAAGAGTTCATGGCGAAAGGGATTATAGATGACTCCCACTTGCGGGATTTCGTCAATGAGTAATCCCACTGATGTAGAGGCAATGGGGTATTGATGAGCATAATTGGTGGTGCCGTCGAGGGGATCAATTGCCCACCGGTATTTACTCTGTTGATCTCCCCCTTGACCCGATTCTTCTGCCAAAATAGCATGATGGGGGACATGACGCCTTAAGACTTTTAAAATGACGGCTTCTGCTTCTTTATCTGCAACGGTGACTAAATCACCTGGACGCCCTTTCTCTTCTACGACATCTAGTTTACCCCAGTAGGTTTGCAAGATTGCCCCGGCTGCCATGGCGGCTTCTGTGGCGATATCAAGGAAGATTTGCAGTTGATCGGGTGTGGGTTGGCTCATGGTTGGTGATTAGAGTTTTCAGTTTTTCGGATAGTCGGGATGGGTTTGACTATAATAAAGCACTTAATAACTTGCGGCTTAATCATTTACTAATTTGGCTTGGTTGAATTCATACATACAGCTTTCCTTCAATGAATTAGCCCTGCTACCCTAAGCAGGATCTGCGCCTAAGTCCTAAAACGTTGACACCAAAATCCGCTACCATGGCAAACGAGTGACTCAAACCTATTGATGGCTAAGACTGTGAAACGAGTAGGGGTAATCGGTGGTGGACAACTGGCTTGGATGATGGGAGGTGGGGCTAAATCATTGGGTTTGGATTTGGTGATTCAAACACCCCAGCCTACTGATCCAGCCGTTAGTGTTGCCTCCGATACCATCTTTGCCCCGATTGATGATGCCGCCGCAACTGCAAAGTTAGCTGCCCATTGTGATGTGATCACATTTGAGAATGAATTTATTAATTTGGATGCGTTGTTTCCCTTGGCAAACCAAGGTGTCTGTTTTCGCCCCCGCCTAGACGCCTTAGCCCCCCTACTCGATAAATATCACCAACGTTGCTATTTATGTGACATTGGCTTACCCCAACCTGCTTTTAACTTACTAGAGACACCCCTCAACCCTGATACACTGACATTTCCCCTGGTTCTCAAAGCGCGACGCCACGGCTATGATGGTCAAGGCACGTTTATTTTTAAGGATAGAGAGAGTTTCCAGGAACTCTGGCAAAAAGTTGCCGATACACCTCTACTCGTCGAGGAATTTATACCCTTTGAACGAGAATTAGCTGTCATCGCGGCTCGTTCTGTAAGCGGTGAGGTAGTAGTTTACCCGGTTGTCGAAACCCAGCAGGAAAATCAAGTGTGCCGTCGGGTGATTATTCCCGCCCCGATTAGTCCAGAGACAGAACAAGAGATTAACGCGATCGCACGTACCTTACTCAATAGTCTACAAGCTGTGGGCGTGTTTGGGATTGAACTCTTTCTCACCGCCAATAATCGGCTATATGTCAACGAAGTCTCCCCTCGTACCCACAATTCTGGACATTTTAGTCTCGATGCTTGTGAAACTTCGCAGTTTGAAATGCATTTACGGGCAGTTGCCGGATTATCCTTGACAAAACCAACACTTAAGTGTAAAGGAGCCGTCATGGTTAATCTATTGGGTTACGAATATTCCCAAAATGATTACCTTGAAAAACGGCAAAAACTCGCCAGTCAGCCACAAACTTATGTGCATTGGTATAGGAAAAAACAATCGCGCCCAGGGCGCAAACTCGGTCATGTCACCGTTCTCCTGGATTCTAGTTCAGGGAAGAACCCCCAGGCGATCGCACAAAAAATAGAAACCCTGTGGTACGGTTAAAGTCTTGACCATTCACGAGCTTCGAGGGCATGGGGCGTGAGTGTTTAGGGGCGGGCTTTACCGAAAATAAATCATTCTAATTGGGAAATCCCCTTTAAAACAAAGTCACTTTGAGCTTGAGCCATAATCTGAATCATCGCCTTAAAATCAGCATTTCGTTGGCGATATTTGGTGATTAAATCCTCTGACTGAACTCTAACACCTAACGCTTCTAGATAATCTGCCTCAATGCGTTGAAGTTCCTGTTTATAGCGCTGCTTAAACGATTGCTCAATTTTTGCCTTATCCTGCTCTGGAAGAACGTTGAGGTGGATAACGACAGTACCTCGATGCTTCGTTTCAATCGCTTGAATAGAAACCGGAAAATTATCGTTTTCCTTCTCCAACTCTTGAAAAGCAACCAAAAAAGCCTGCCAATCAATCCCCTTGCGGAAAATCAACTCAACGGTTTCCAGCGTTTTTTGGAAAAGCTTTGTAAACTCACCCGGCTCAAATGTACCACTATGAGGACGGCGTTCTTGCAGTACATATCGTTTACTTTTAGGAGAATATCTGGATTTAAGATAAACATAGTCGCAGATCACTCCAGTTAAGTTGGTTGTACTATCAATATTCCAATCTTCTAAGCAAACGCCTGTAAATATGGCTCTCTCAAAGTTTGTACCTAACGCTTGAGTTCTAATCAATCGGGCTTCAGATAAATCAGCGCCGCTTAAAAGCGCATTTCTAAAATCTGCGCCTGTAAAATCAGCTTTTCTCAAATTGGCATCGGTCAAGTCGGCTTCAAGCAAATCCGTGCCAAAGAGGTTCGCCCCTTGAATGTTCGCCCCTCTCAGGTTAAACCCACTCAAATCCAATAAATTTAGGTTAGCACCCTCCAGCATGGGAGTAACATCAGGATGCTTCTCGCGCCAACTGTTCCAGTGGAATAACCCCAGTTTTACAAGATAGGAATGGGGTTCGCTGTACACCATCTGACCATAACCCCGAACATCATACATAATTTGCGATCGATGACACTCATCAGTTTAGCTTAGAGCGACAGCCCATGATTAGACATGAACAGCAGACTGTTTCATGGCGCACGCCATGCGCCCTGTAGAAGGCGGCGATACGGGACAGTAGACATCTGGAAATAAATCGTTAAAATAGGGGTACAGGTTCCACTGGAACGTTGGTGACTGCCAATAGTGTTTTTTGATCTTTGTTTGTATGTAAAAGGGAATCGAGAGACCTTGTGGCAGTAGACCGGGCATGAACCCGGAAACTTAAAACGAGTGTCCACGATGCCCACCTGGTTTTCCAGGTCATAAGCTGAGGCAAGACGGCGTTCCGGTGAACCTGCAATAATTCGCAAAAATTTCCCCCTGTCTTAGGTGACTGGGGGATTTTGCGCTTTGGCTTTCTCTGAGGTCTGTTCAAGCCTAAGCAACGCCATACCCAGTATAAGGGCGTTTGTAGGGCGGATGTAACCCTAATATAATGTCTTCTTTAGGGATGTCCATTTCCTGCAATTCTTGACCCACATCGATGTCAGTTGTGTTTTGCTGTAGCCAAATCTTGCCGTCTTTAATATCAAAATGTATGACAGTGTGATAGACTCGCTTTAAGCCGTTCCAACCCACTCGCATGAGTTGATAATGATCTCGCACCGAATCAAAAAATAGCTGGCTTTCTACATCTTGGTCACGGGATTTATACTGGCTGTGTTTTTCTAAAATAGTTTGAATACAGGAGCGATAATGTTCTAGCTTCTCCATTGCACAATCTCCTCAGTTACAGGTTCGTAAATAATGAGTTTGAGTTGATAGCGATCTACGGCTACTTGAGCAAATTGACTTTGAAAAAAGGTTTCATAAGTTTCTAGGGGAACTGCCAGGTAGAGCAAGCGGTCAGGTTCCTTAACATCCAGCATAATTTTATAGTTGAGGAATTGACCCAAAGCGGTATGGAAATCACTGATTAATGAAGTTCCGATAAAGCTTTTAATTTCAACAGCAATCTTTTCTCCACCTCGCTGTGCTGCAATCAACCGCTCGGCTGCCAAATCAATTTTAACCTTGACCTCTTCCCATTCCAGTTCCAGTGGATCGTCGGTAATCATCCACTCGTCTTTCTCTAACCCGCGTCTGACTGCTTGGTGAAAAAGGTCTTTTGCCGCCATATTCTCGATTGATTTGTTAATTAGCCTGGTGTTCCCTGTGAGTCATTCATGCATTATGTCCTATTTCTAGTTGAATAATTGACAACTGGAAGCGTAGCCAAGAGAACGATAGGTATAATCGGCTTCACCTGACGCTTGTTGAATAATTTGCAGAAATCCTTGTTGTGTAGGAGAAACGCGATCGCATAACAGTAGATCATCTACGCTAGACACAATCACTCCGAAGGGAGCGATCACATAATAGCACCATGCACAGCGCGATCGCACGCTCATCTTGGCAGACTTGGTGGTTCTCTGGGAGGATAACGTTTCGATTCCAAGCCTGTTCTATTTAAAGGAGACAAAGAGAATTTAGATGGCTGATCTTAAGGGAAAGAAAGCATTGGTAACAGGGGGTAGCCGAGGTATAGGTGCTGCGATCGCGAAACAATTGGCATCGGAGGGGGCTGATGTGGCAATTACTTACCGTGCATCCGTCGAGATGGCAAAGCAGGTGGTGACGGAAATTAAGCAGTATGGCGTTAATAGTATAGCGTTGCAAGCTGATGCGATACAGGCGGAAAATGTCGCCGCCGCCGTCAAGGAAATGATTCGTCAATTGGGTGGGTTAGATATTCTGGTTAATAATGCTGGGATTGTTGATTCAAAATTGGTAACTGAAACCACACTTGAAGATTTTGACCGGATTATACAAATCAATGTCCGTTCCGTATTCGCGGCTGTGTGTGAAGCGGTAAAGGTTATGGGTGAGGGCGGTCGAATTATTAATATTGGCAGTATGTATGGGGATATGATACCCTTTCCCAGAAGGTCGCTTTATACCATGAGTAAGGGCGCTGTAGCGGCGATGAGTCGGGGCTGGGCAAGGGATTTAGGGGCTAAAGGGATTACCGTGAATACGGTTCAACCGGGTCCAATTGATACGGATATGAAACCCACCGATCCTTCCGTGGTGAACACCATTAGTGCCATGACAGCGATCAGGCGCTATGGTACACCCCAGGAGGTGGCAGAATTGGTTACATTTCTGGCTAGTTCCAAGGCGGGAAACATTACTGGGGCAACGCTGAATGTAGATGGTGGTATGACGGCTTGAATCCTAAGTAATGCCCTTAGTTTTTACGATATATGGCGTAACGAAGGAAGCTAAATTTTTAGGGGGAGATTGGAAAATGGTAATTGTGTAGGGGCGGGTTTTACTACTATCTTTTCGGTTGTACCCAGATGGGACTAAACCCGCCCCGATTAAGGTTTATAGCCTACTCTTTCATTTCTGCGAGGCTGGTTTGAATTTGCTGGAGGAGTTGGGGAATGTTGATTTGAATGACTTCCCACAGAATTTTAATATCAACTTCTTTGTACTCATGCACAACTCGGTTACGCATTCCTCGAATTGCGTTAATAGGAATTTTTGGATGAGCCTGGGTGAATGCTGGCGATAGGCGGTTCACAGCCTCGCCAATTATGACGATTTGATAGAGGACAGAGGATTGAGTTTTTAAGTCTTCGGCAAAGGTTTGATAGTCCAAGGTTTCGCAGAATTCCACAATTAAGCGACTGGCTCTAATCAAATCCAGTAAAACCTCTTTATCTCTGTTCATAAATCACTTTAGAGTTGTCTAAAATATTCTGGCGACGTATAGGGTTATGGCTTTGTTGAATTGCTGATTTGGTGACGACATCAACGGGGCGGTGAAACAGTTGGCTCAGTTGTTGCTCAATAAGATCGAGATCGAAAAATGTAATTCTGGCTTGTTCTGAAAATTTCACTAATACATCAATGTCGCTATCGACATTAAAGTCTTCTCTCAAGATTGAGCCAAAGAGAGAAAGCTCTACGATTTGCCAGTGTTGACATAGTTTTTTTAGAAATTCACCGGAAATGGTTATACCATGAGGAATAGGGATTTGATGAGCTACTGTTGATAAATTTGAATCATTCATAATGAATATTCCGTACTACACCCTCTTGAAAAGGACTGTAGCAAAAATTATATTGTACCGCCAAATCCATTACTCTGAGTCTTTATAACAGGTGAATCATTTTGTGACTGTAGTATTGGTCAGCGTTTACGGCGGCGGGATTATAATTGAGTCAGGAGCGCGAGCCGGGAAACTCTGGCTAATCCTGAAATTGACCCAGAAAATCAATGTCAGCGTGGGAGAGTGAGCCGATGCAAATTACTCTGAATCTACCGGATAGCCTTAGCCAAACTGAAACCTTTAATCAGAAGGACTGGCTTAGGGAAATTGCTGTCGCCCTATTTGAGCAAGAGCGGGTTTCTCTCAGCCGTGCCAGCACAATTGCGGCGATGGATATTATGGACTTTCAAAAGCTGCTGGCAGAGCGTGGCATCTGTGTTCACTACGATGTAGCAGATTTTGAACAGGATGTTCAGCACCTGCGCGATCGCGGCTGGCTATGATTGTTGTCAGCGATACCTCTGCTGTTTCCAATCTTGCCATTGTTAATCATCTTTGGTTGCTAGAAGCGATTTATCAAAGGGTGATTATTCCTGACATTGTGGCTAGGGAACTAGCCGCCGCCAGCAATCCCATCATTCCAGCCATTCTCCAAGTCGGCTGGATTCAAACCCAATCCCTCACCCACTCCCAACTTGCCAACCAACTGCAACAAGAACGAGGATTGGATGCTGGAGAAGCGAATGCGATCGCCTTGGCACTGGAGCTACAAGCGGATGATCTACTGATTGATGAACGCTTGGGACGGCAAGAAGCTCTGCGGTTAGGGCTGTCTATCATTGGTATTCTGGGCATTCTGCTGGTTGCCAAACAAAGAAGCCTCATCCCCCAGGTTCAACCTGTTATGGATGCCCTGATCAACGAGGCTGGTTTTCGCGTCAGCCCCCAGCTTTATCAGCGTATCTTAGCTCTTGCCCAAGAGCCTGATTAAAATTGATTTTACGGCGATCGCCTTATAACTTACATTCCGCAGATCCTGACTGAGAGCATTAGGAAGGAATGAAAAATTCACTCCGACAAAATTAATAGGTCTAACAATTCTTGTGTTTCTGTATTATTATACCGCCAAATCCATTACTCTGAGTCTTCATAACTCATTTCGATGTAACTAGACCAGCGCGAAGCGCTATAGTAGCGAGCAAGATGCTCGCACTACAAGGATCTCGCAATTCTTGACATTATGGTTTAAATGCCGAACAGCTTATCCGGTGGAGATCGCGAGAGTGATTAATGGATGTCTTTTGAAATGATGAGGTGATGGTAGATGCAAGCAATTAATATACAAATTCCCATCGAATTAATTGAGCAAGGTGAGACGGCAGTTTTGGAACAAATTGCCATGCAACTTTATGAAAACCAGATATTTACCTTTAGTCAAGCCCGTCGATTGTTGAATTATTCCGTGTGGGAATTTCAAAAACTGTTGGGAGAAAATCATATTGTTCGGCAATACGACAAAGATGATTTAGCAGAGGATATCGAAGCGATTCAATCAGGATTGTGGGATGGTTAAAGTCATTTGTAATGCTACGCCTTTGATTAACTTTGCAAGTATTAACCACTTAGATTAAAATCCCTGTTTACTGAGATAGTCATTCGCCAAGCGGTTTACTCGGAAACCGTTGAATCAGGATTTCCTAACTCTGAAACTATTGTTAATGGAATTGAAGCGGCTTGGCTTAAAGTCCATAATTCTACGCTACGGCTCTTGGCTCGTTTGTCAAGCTTTCCCCACCTGAATAGTTACTGCGGATGTATTGTCGAATGACGGGCTGTAGGCTTAAATTGGATGAGGATTCTAATAAACTGCGTCGTTTGAGAGATTGGATGGCTTTGAGAAACTCTCGATCTGAGAGTAGATTGGGGGGTTTTTGGTTGAGGTTGACGGGGGAGTCTTGGTTGGCTAACCAGTGCAACAGGGTTTTTTCGGCGTTCCCAAGGCGTTGGTAATGGAGCTTGAGGACGGCTTCTAAGTCTCCTAAAAAGAGAGTGGGATAGGAGAGGAATTGCTGAACGCTACCGTTGAATAAATCGAGAATTGTTGAAGCGGTAAGGTTTAGCCACAAGGGATTGTTGTTATAAAGCTGAGTGAGTTCTGGCCAGGTATTCGGGTCTTTGAGTTGGCGATCGCGGAGGATTTGGGTGGCGAGTTGAGGAGACCCCTGAACGGGAAGGGTTTTACAGTGGCGGGTTTCGCTTTCTAAGGCAGCGATTTCGAGGGGGTGTTCCCAACTCAGCAGCAGAATACAACTTTGGTGAGAGAATGTCCCGAGTTCATGAATGAGTTGACCATAGCCTTGATAGTCTCGACGGTAGGTTCCGACAAATTCACCGGGGGTTAGAGCCTCTTGCAGGTTGTCTAGGATGAGCAAGCAACGGTGATGTCTCAGATGGTCTAGGAGTGATGCGTTCGGGGTGGAGGTTGCGGCGAGAAACTGGCGGATGTGGTTTTTCAGGGTTTCTAGGTTGGGGAATTTGCGATGGTTGCACCAGAGGATGTGAGTAAAGTGGTCTTTTATCTGTTCGACGAGTTGTCTGGCGAGGGCGGTTTTGCCAATTCCTGATAATCCGGTGAGGGTGATGATGCGGCTGTGTTCGCTGAGTATCCAGTGTTTTAGGGTGGTGAGTTCGTCGTGACGGTTGTAGAGGCGATCGTATTCGGGGGCTTGGCTGAGATCGTGGCGGGGTAAGGTGTCTGACTCGTTGCTAGTGGGCGATCGGTTGGTTGAGTTTTTTGGCTCGTTGTATAAATCGCTACAGACATTATTTATGTTATTGCCAATATGTACTGACTCTTCGTAATAAGAGAATATTCGGTTTTCGATGAGCGATCGCACATTCTTCTTTTTTACGTCTTCTTCCAGCAATTCTGACAGCAGTTTCCATAAGTCGGACGCTGATTTCCTGACATGATCGTTCGTACAGTGGTATTCTTCAGCGATTTCCTTATATCCTTTACCTTGCCATGCTCCCTCTAAGATAGCGCGTTGCAGTGTATCTAAGTGTTTTCCCGTAGTCGTTAAAAGCAGGCGATCGGTCTACTGCAACGCTTCCTGAATCCCCATAGCTGATCAATAAGGTTGTTGTTTTGTCTATCTTAGCCCCCATTTTGCCACATTTTTTACCTTTTTAGCTACAAAATATTACCTTTTGTCACATTTTTATTTTTTAGTTTAATTTAAAAACCCCCTAAACTTTACTTATGAGGGTTGGCAAACGGAAAATAATTTGAGAAGATCTAGGGAAGTATTTCAAGCCAATTACGCTAGTAACAGCTATTCATAGACAATCCAAGATAGCTACATTTAAAAGTCTATGTAGTTAACACGTAAACGATGAGGGCAAGTTGGCTTTCCTAAAAACTAACTTGCCCTCATCAAGAGTCAGTTAAGGCTCAAAGAAAGTGTGACACTACTTTTTACCTTTGTTCTGAGCGTCAATAAAGGCGCGATCGCGACGACCAGCCTTATAACCTTCCTCACGTTTTTTGGAAGATCCATTTGCGGCGGCGCAATCACCAATACTGGTAAGCAAGTCTCCGGAAGATCCTTCACCTTTGAGCCCACGGTTATAGCCTTCGTTATATGCATTACTCATTTTACTTACCTCACTGTAGGTATATGTTGAATGTGGTATTGAAAGTTAAAAGCGTTTTAAGCTTACACCACATTTATAGCTGGTTTCCCTAAGCAATGAAAAGATTGCAAATTTGCAACCCCTTTTATGCAAATTTACAACATGGTAACAATACAGGAGTTTTAGAATGACTAAAGAATCAGGAAGGGCATTTCGAGAATTGTTTGAGCAAAAAGGATATAGTCGCAATAAGCTTGCAAATGAATCAGGAGTTGATTTATCAACAATAAGCAGGCTTGCCAGCGGTAAATTGCATTCAACCGGTCTGGAAAACTTAAAAAAAATAGCTCGATGTCTTCAAGTCACAGTAGATGAACTATCAGAAGTTTTTACCAACCCTAAGATATATACTTTTAAACGAAGATCTCGGTTTGATGAATTTTTAGTCACTTGGGCTGCCAATGCTGATTTATTATACAGTTCTCCTGCCTGTGCTTTTATAAGTGGTGAACACTCAGTTGTATTCGGACACCCTGCTGTCTATTTACCGTTGCCACTAAGGCTCTACATTAAATTAGAGCCAAGTCATCAAATAGAAGGAATCTTTATTGATGACTTTAAATGCCCTGACCCAAAAGAGGAGATGAACATTCTGAATACAGAATTAATACAAGCTTACGGTAGTTGCTCAATTGAATATCACAAGCAAGCGTTAACGTCTCTATTTTTATCAATCATCAAACCTTTCTTGAAAAGTGAATTTGATGGTATAGGGTTTAGAGTTAATGTTCTTAGTAGTTTTCCTGTGGCTGTTGGTTTAAACTCAAGTGGTGCTTTTTCAGCTTGCATAGCAAAAGCTTTGTTTTATGAATTCATGGATATAGAAAAATTCAAGGTTTATTTTGAATTACTAGATCAAGAAAATCAAGAAGTAGCAATGCTATTAGCTTGGGCTATAGAAAACTGTTTCCATGGAGGCTGCTCAAGTGGTGCAGGTGCAGCAGTTTCATTTAATGGAAGGCTAGGCAGACATCCTATACTTTATAGCATTTCTAAGCGATCATACTTATCCCATAAACATTTGGATGGATGGAGTTCAGTAAGTATCAGTCAATCAGAACAAGGTTTTCGGCTCCTATCCAAAATTAAAAGGTTTGTTTTTGACCCAGGGGAATGTCTAGAAGGTTTACCTGACTATCCTGAACCTCCTCCTTATAATGTCACTATTCTTTATTCTGGTGTTCCAAGTCGAACAGAAGCTGTTTTGACAAGAGAGGTACGTTCTTATGTTAAAGAATCAACAGAAAGAGTGGCTCATGTGTGTAATATATTTGACAAAACCTTTAAGGTAGGGGAAGTTCAAAGATCTCTAGCGATACACAGATATGAAATTATAGAAAAAGTTTACTTAAATACTCAATTTGATGGTGATAAATCTGAGCAAATGTCCCGCGCTTATTTTGAGATGTTGTCAGAATCACTTGGTAACATCAGTATTTCGACATTCAACTCAATTCTCTCTGACTGGTCTTCTGTTCCTAGCTTTATGAATTCCTATCAAGCTTTACTTTGTGGAATGGGTCTTTCTCACCCGACGATAGAATCTTTGATTAACCAGCTTAAATTTTTATCTATGGAAGAACAACTACGCGAATATCAGCTAACATCTTACCTAGGATTTAAAATAACTGGATCAGGAAAAGGAGGAGATATTCTTGCTCTCAGTCTACTCAACAAAAGTAGACACAAAAAAATATTTCAAAAAATAACAAAAAATTGTTGTGCAATACACTTTGACTCCTGTGAATTATCCGAAACTGAATGGAATTCCCCAGTGCAAGGTGTCAGAAAAGAAAATATATTATGACTTTATAGGAACGCCAAAATATGCCAACAATTAAAATTAATAGCATCATATATGGTATGAAACTCAAGTACAACAAGTGAGGTTTGGTATAAGTTAAAGCTCATCATCACTTTTAAATTTTACAAAAAAGGCTGATTTTGAATCAATGTTCGGCATTTAAATCTTAGTGTCAATAATGGCTCTCATCCTCGTAGTGCGTTAAGCGAAGCCATGCCGCAGGCTTTGCATCTTGCTCGCTACCCATTCCCAATTTAAATGCATGACAGCTTAACTTACCAAAGTTCAGTAATGGTGCGTTACGCTTTCGCTAACGCACCCTACAACTTGATGGTTGAAAATGGGGCAAAATCTGAGCTTACAAACCCAAATCTACCGCCACCCGATGGGCGCAAGCAAACCCAGAAAATGCCACCGCATTCAACCCTTGTCCCGGAAACGTACTATCCCCCACACAATATAATCCCGGAATCGCTGTCCGATTAAACGGCATTCCCAATAACCCCCTTAACTTGCGGCGCGGAATGGGTCCATAGGTGCCATCCTCACGTCCCAAAAACCGTCGATGACTGCGGGCGGTTCCGACTTCCATATAATCCAATCCCGCATCTAATCCCGGAAAAATAGCCTCTAATCGTTCAATAATTCGCCCAGCCGCTTCTTCCTTTTTATCCTCATACTCCTTCGCCGATAATCCCTGCCAATTCTCCATCCAACTGGGCGTAAAGGTATGCATAATATGATAGCCTTCCGGGGCTAAGTCCGGGTCAAGTAATGTGGGAATCGACACAAAAATCGTCCCCTCAGCCTCTTCCATCTTGTCCCATTCTTCCAATAAAATATGGTGACATTCTGTTCCGGGCGGAAAAACATTTTCTTCAACCCCTAAATGCAAACTCAAAAAACTGGGTGATTTCTGATATCGTTGCTGCCATTTTTCCTCACTGGCAGGCATCTGTTCTGAGGGCAGTAATTTCTCAAACGTATCCCAGCGCGTTGCATTAGACACTACCCGCTTTGCCCGATACTCTTCCCCCGTGGCTAACCGCACCCCCACAGCTTTACCCTGTTCGGTTAAAATTTCGCTGACTCTGGCGGAATAGCGAATTTGTCCCCCAGCTTTCTCCAATCCCTCAACTAATTTCTGGGCAATTTCACCCACACCTCCTTTAGGATAATTAATTCCTCCATAATGGCGGTCGGAAAACACCATTCCCGCATTAATCATCGGTGTCTTATCCGCAGGTACGACTGACCAACAATAACATTCCATATCAATAAACTGGAGTAACTGGGGGTCATGAATGTAGCGACGGGCAATATCTCCCGCATTCTGGGGCAAATATTTGACTAATCCTAAACAGGCTAAAGGATGCTGAAAAAACACCCGCATCAGATAGCGAGGTTCTTCTAGAGACAGCAATTCCATGGCGTTAAGGCAATTAAATACCTTCCAGCATTCATCATAAAATTGCCGAATTCCCCGCCGTTCGTGGGGAAAACGTTCTGTTAATTCGTGTAAGAATTTCTCATAGTCTCGATGAACTTTCAGGTCTAATCCTTCCGGTAAATGATAGTGAATCTGAACCTCATCGGGAATTGTTTCCACACCAACATTTACCGCATCTAAGGCTTTGGTCAATAGATTCGTGGTTCCTTCAGTACCAAAACCAAAAATCATCGAGGCGCCAACATCGAATCGATAGCCCTCGCGTTCAAAGTAGCCAGCACTACCACCGGGAATCAGATAACGTTCCAGTACCAGCACCTTGGCACCTTTGGCGGCTAGCTGAGTCGCCGTCACGAGTCCGCCAATACCAGAACCAATGACGATGACATCAAATACAGAGGTTTCGTTCGGAGCGTGATTAGTGGACGAAGGAGATTGAGAAGCAATAGCCATGAATGATTCAGACGAGAGAGGTCTTTTACAAATTCGAGTTTAACTTTTCTCTATTCTCCCTTCCAGACGTGTCATGCCAGACGTACCATGCTACACAATACTGGTCGGATAAGCTCTCATTTAAATTTTTCTTCCCCATCTCCCCCATCTTCCCCTACATAAGAAATGGGGTTTGGAGACCAAACCCCTACAACTCCCATCTCCCCCTACATAAGAAATGGGGTTTGGAGACCAAACCCCTACAACTCCCATCTCCCTCATCTTCCCCACCCCTCCGCACTCCCAAAAAAAAAGAGGGTGGTTCAGGCTGCTACCGCTTGCCCGTCCCACCGACCAATCCTTAATGAGAGGAGAACACTGAGGACTACTATATCCTTGTTGAAAATTAATGTCAACACTAATGAAAACAATTGGCAATAAACGGGCAAATGCAGCGTTTAGCCCGGATACCATCTCGGCAGTCGGGAAAAAAAAGCATTATCATGATTCAGTTTAGGTATTGCTTCGTCGTTATCGATTAATTCGCTATGGCTCCCCAATTACGTGTCTATGTTCCCCCTCATCCCCTCATCAAGCACTGGCTTGGCGTTGCCCGTGATGCGGCGACACCTTCCCCTTTATTCAAAAGTGCGATGACGGAATTAGGGCGCTGGCTCACCTACGAAGCGATTCGAGACTGGCTACCGACGGAAGATTTAATGGTTCAGACGCCCCTAGCCCCTTGTCCAGCCACAATGGTGAATCCAGAGACTCCTTTAGTCGTCGTGCCGATTTTACGGGCGGGATTAGCCCTATTAGAAGGGGCGCAAACCTTATTGCCCTTGGCATCCATTTACCATCTAGGCATGGTGCGCGATGAAGGAACGTTAGAAGCAAAGTGTTATTTAAATAAATTGCCCCAACAATTTGATCCGGGTACACGTATCTTAATTACCGAACCCATGCTTGCCACAGGGGGTACAATGATGTCCGCGATCGCCCAACTGACCCAGCGAGGTGCTGATCCAGCCTTGATCCGGATTATCAGCGTGGTTGCGGCTCCACCCGCCTTGCAAAAGTTAGGGGGAAATTATCCCACCTTAACCATCTACACCGCCACAATTGACGAAGAATTAAGCCAGCAAGGATTTATCGTACCCGGATTAGGAGATGCAGGCGATCGCGCTTTTGGTACATGATGGCAAGAGATAGGGGAGCTGGGGAAGGTGGGGAAGATAGGGAAGCTGGGGAAGATAGGGAAGATGAGGGAGATGAGGGAGATGGGGGAGATGGGGGAGATGGGGTAGATGTAGCATGCTACGTCTCTACTATTGCCTATTGCCTATTCCCTGACAAATGACAAAGGACATAAGACGAAGATGTAGGCATCTGCATCAGCCAACCGTTAATCTGGAAAAGCAGTTGCGTTTTTTTCAAGGGTACGAAAGGAAAAATGAGTCAGCGCGATGGTTTTACAGGCGGACTTCTGGCGGGAATCGCCATCGGGGGCGTAGTCGGTGGCGTTATCGGAGCCATACTAGCCGGACAACGCAGTAGTAGTGATGAAGAAGCCGATCCGTCTTTACTCAAATCCCGCCTCTCGGAGAAGAAAGCCATGAAAGGCAAAAAATCTCAACTCAACTCTGAGGAGAGCATTGAAGCGGCGCGTCGCAGTTTAGAGGATAAAATTGCCCAGCTTAATACAGCGATCGATGATGTGCGCCAGCAATTGGGTCCAGTGAATGGGAGTGGGAGTACGGAACTCACCGATAGGGAAGGTTCTATCGATTCCTGAGCCGGAATGAAGTGATATCCGTTAAACTGACTAGAAAGGCACTATCATATCCGCCCGCAAAATTTAGTAAGGAAACATTTCAATTTATGCCGACAGCACTGGTAACCGAAAGCCTCTACAATTTCCTCAATATCTATCTACTGCTGATATTTGTCCGCATTCTGTTAACCTGGTTCCCCACGGTTGAATGGATGAACCAGATTGCTGGGTTCCTCAGCCCAATTACTGACCCTTACCTGAATATTTTCCGCTCCTTTATTCCGCCGATTGGAGGTCTGGACTTATCCCCTCTGCTGGCGATTATTGCCCTGCAAGTTGTCGCTCAATTGATTGTCAGCATCTAGGCTAGGGCTGGGTCAACGACGAATTGGGAGTCAACCCAATGCTAACGGCGGACTTTGCCCGTAAAACCGGAGGCTTTGAATTGTTCAAGCTGCAAGGGGGTTGGTTGATTAGCCGACACCGTAATTCGCACTTCAAAATCACTAACGCCCGGTGGGACTTCATCAATGGCACCCAGCCGGGTACGATTTTGAAAGACAGGATTATGATTGGCATCATAAATCCGACCAAAAATGTCAGCATTGATCACGGGTTTGCCTGACTTATTGATGGCTTTACCTGTAATGATGTAGCAATCGGCGGCTTGGATGGAACCGGGTGTGACCAACCCTTCGGAAAACTTGGAGGAACATTCGTGGTAAGACAGGTCAGACAGTTCTACCTGAACGAAGGCAAATGCAGCAGGGGCAATGACCCAACTGATCAGCCAAAACAGACCAGCAACTGTAATGGTAGTGAACCAACCTTGAACTCGCATAACCAATAGTAATAATTATCGTATTCAATCATTCCATCCCTCAGCATAGCGCGAATCCAGCCGCAAACTGTCCTTAATTAGGGTCTGCTGAATAAGTCTTGGGGAGAAGGGGTGAGAGGGTGAGGGGGAGATGAAGGAAACAGTAGTGCTTTTCGTCTCCCTATAAGTGCAAGCTTTTCATATCATGTCCGCCGAAATAAGCTGTTCGGCATTTAAACCTTAATATCAATAATGGCGCAATCCTTGATAGATAAGGATTTCCGATTTGTGCAGCAAGTCCTAATTAGGCGGCTGAATTGTCTCCTGAGAGATTATCATACAATTATTATGCTGCACGCTATCACCAGCTATAAGCCAGTCTGCTGATTGAGCCTGTTATGAATCCAGCCGAGATTGAAGCCGTCTTGCAACTCGCCTTTATCCAATGTGAAGCGGTTTTATGTCCCCTGACAGACCCGCAAAAACAAATTTTACGGCGGGTGTTGATGGATGCGATTATGGGTCAATCCTTACAGTCTTCGGCAATAGGAGATCAGACAACGGTTAATCCTCTGGATGACCTGACGCCAGATGAGCGATCGCGGTTTTTGCAATTTGTCACGGAACGGGAACGGACTGGCTATTCCTGGAAAATCCAACTCCTCAACGACTGGCTGCATAATCGCGAGTCTTCATCTGTCCAGTTTATTCGCGATCGCTATGGACCCCAATGGCTAAATCGGGTCAAGCGGGTGCATCTGGCGCAGTATTTGGACGCACAGAACCCCACAGAAGGATTAAAACTAAAAATCGGCGATCGCATCGAAGTGTCTAATGGACTCTGGGAATGGGTGCAGGACAATGGACCCTGTAGTCGGGAGTGGTTTCCTTGTACAGTAGTGCAGATTTCTCAGGGTATGGATAGTGATGGTTCGGGATGGAATTGTGTCGTGCGCTTCGATAATGGCATGGAATATGAGATTCAAGGGATTTATGAATGGAATCGCTATAATTGGCGTTGGTTATCTTGATCAGAGTTAGGCTTCTGGAATAGCATCAAATGCTGCTGGGGTAAGAACTCTTTCGTTTCCAGCCACTGCAACCCCACCGCATTCATTTCTTTACGCGCTTGTCTCTGAGTCATTTTATGTAGTGCTTTAATCGGAATCAAGGGATTCTCCCGGCGATATTCCACCAGTACGACTCGTCCACCGGGTTTAAGCGATCGCACAATTCCACTCATCATTTCTCTAGGATAAGCAAATTCATGATAAGCATCGACCATCAAGGCTAAGTCAACGGTTTCTTCGGGTAAATTAGGATCAGTGGTACTCCCCAAGATTGGCTCAACATTGGTCACATTGTTCTCGGTTTTCAGGAATTCGATCATATCCAGCATCTCCGGCTGAATATCCACCGCCAATACCTTACCCTGAGGAACACGAGGACTGATGCGAAAACTAAAATAACCTGTACCTGCACCAATATCTGCCACAATATCTGTGGGTTTTAGGTTCAACGCCTCAATCACCTGCTGTGGCTGTTCTTTCGTCTGACGGCTGGGGCGTTCTAACCAGAGTGCTTCGGTGTGTCCCATGACTTTGGCAATCTCTCGACCCAGATAAAATTTACCAATCCCATCAGCGCTGTGAACCAGTCGATAATGATAGATAGTGTCCGATTCGGCTGCGGCGGTGGGTAAGGTAATTCTCCACCCACTGAGGATTAGTCCGAATAGGAGAACACTGGCAATAATAATAATCTTGAACCTAGACAAGCGATAAGTATTCATCGGTAACGACTGTCATTGGGCGATCGCAAAAAGAACGCTAAGAATTAATCCAGATGCTCAGTGGCTCTTTGGCAGTATGGAATTAAAGCATCCCAACCTGATTGTAATGACACAACCCACGCTAAACCAACCTCAGATACCCCAACGCCGTCACGCTGATCCTCCAGCGCTATGGAGAACCGTTATTCTAAGTTCTGTAGCGATTCATTTAGTTGGCTTGGGGTTGCTGCGTCTGTCGCTATTGGGGCGCTTTCAGGATTGGCGGTTGAGTCAACGACTGATTCCGGTTGAGATGATTGCGATCGCCTCGAATGCTACCATGCCAACTCCAGCGACTCAACCTCCACCTTCTCCAGTATCCCGAAAAACGCCAGCGCCGAGTCCTGAGAGTCAACAAGAATCAGCACCACAGACAAATCGCCCGACTCAGGCGATCGCAAACACCACTCAGGAAACCCCTCAGCCTTCACCCACAAGGGTTTCCCCACCCAACTCACCGAACCCAACCCCAACCCCGTCGCCAACGTCTACAACCTTGGAAGGGATGGGAGAAACCCCACCTCCTCAGTCATCAGAGGAACCCCCCAACCCGACTACCCCGAGTCCATCTCCTATCCCATCGCCAGAAGAACCCACAGAACCCACGTCACCGGACAATCAGTCGAGGGGGGGCTTCATTGCTTCTATTAATGGACTCAGGATTGTCAGCAGTGGTGGTGGTTCTATTATCAACCCGCAAAACAATCCGGGCGATCGACTTGCTGAAATCCAGCAAGAGAGTCAACCCCTCTCAGTGGATGAACTCACGTCCTTAGAGATGACTCTGGATCAACCTGTGGTTCTCAAGGTTATCGTTTTGATCAATGATAGGGGCAAAGCTGAGGTTATAAAAGCTGAGGTTATACCCGATAAGACACAAGTGCAACAAGGGACACTCCGTCCAGAGCAAGCCACGAAACTCGCTAACCAGATTATTGCCGATTGGAGTTTTTCTCCAACCTATATGGCGGGTAAACCCGTGTACGGGTCATACTCCCTGACCCTAGAAATTGATCCCCAGGGAAATTGAGCCGATAATTTTGGCGAAAACTTGCCAAACTTGTGCTATCGTGGTTTATACTAGAAAAGTTATGAGCGCCTGCGGGCATAGTTTAGTGGTAAAACCTCAGCCTTCCAAGCTGATGATGCGAGTTCGATTCTCGCTGCCCGCTTCTTATATTCTTCATTAAAGAGCTATTTGTCGCCAGCTTAAGCAATTATTGTCTTGGCACAATCAAAGTGTAGCAAGGATTTCAGACATGACACTAAATGTTTAAGGGATGACATTTAACTGTTTAATGGACAATAACCAGTGAATTGCACACCCTCAAGCGCGACTTATAGTCTGTAGACTCTTAGTCATCACCACCCGATTATTAGCGTAAGCAATCCTTAGCAGAGTTAATGATGACACTTCGCGAAAAGTTTGGTGCTGCTGTGAGGGCTAGGCGTGAAGACTTAGGGTTTTCACAGGAGCAGCTAGCCGAGTTAGCGGGTATGCATCGAACTTACGTTGGAAGTATTGAAAGAGGTGAACGAAATGTTTCCTTAGAAAATATAATCAAGCTCTGCGAGGCTTTGCAAATCAAGCCCAGTTCTCTGATGGGTTCATTGGATGAATTCGTAAACCTCTAGATATGATTGAGTTCTGTTTGAAATCACTTAATAGCCGATCTAGGTTTGCGCCAATTGCTAATCATCGCTGTCATCGTGAAAAAGGACATGATGGAAAGTGCTTAGAATATCCCTATTTGAAAGACCTTCAAAAAAGATCCAAAAAAATTGCTGAGAAAATTAAGCGTGATTCAACTAATACAACAGGTGCATCATGGGCAAGCGATGATGCTGGACCAAATAGGATTTTACGCTGGGCTATGCTCCTATCTGATGAAGAATTACTGAACTATGAGTTAGACATGAGCAAACTTAGACCGGGTATTGTGGCTAAACTGAGAGAAAAAGCAGCCACTTATGAGGATTGTATGCAGGTTGCCATGAAATTAACATGGCTAGTTTATCAAATGCCCGATTCTCCCACGCCTCCAGATGACATACAAAGATATTTAGAAAAACTTTTTAAAGAAATGACTCCAGGTTCGACTAAGTGTGAAGTTTGCCTACTGCCTATTTCATTTAATTTATTCTCAACAGCACAAAGAGGGAAAGCTGCGATAGAAACATGCCACAAAAATCCAAGAGTTCACAATGCCGATAATGTAGGTTTTGCCCATAGAGAATGTAATATTGCTCAGGGAGCTAAGACTTTGGATGAATTCTACGCTTGGATTGAAGGCATTTTAGATAGAGCTAGGTGCTTATAGTTCTGGTTCGGGTGTGTGGAATTTTTGAAGTTCAGACAATATAGATGCCCTAGCTGAAAGGAGACGCTCAAAATTGCTGATCTCAGTGATCCACTCCTCTGTTTGAGTTGGAATGAATATTTGCAACTGCCCTAATCTTTTTCCAATGCTTCCCAGCGTTGATTGAATAAAGGTTAAACTCCTCATTTGCTGAAGTATCAAAGGCATGTTAAGGATATACAGTAGTTCATAACTGTTAAAGGGAGCTTGAGTCGTAACTGTAATAATTTTAAAGTGACTTTGAACAACACTTTTGATGTTATTGGAATGAAGAATTGCTGTACGTCCAATTCTGTATCTTCCGTCTACAACCAGTAATATGTCACCCGTTTTAAGTTTTTGGTACTTAGCGTATTTGTTAAAAATTTCCTCGCTAACAGCGTTAGTCGGATCTACAGAGACTTCCCAATTCGCAATGTCAGACGTTCTAATAAAGGGAATGTTGCCAGTCCCATAGGCTTGAGAGCCGACTTCATGCCCTTTCCTAATAGCAATATAGCCACTTTTAATAAGCTCATCAAAGGATGCCAAATCAGCATGCATCTCAAAAGCTTTTTTTTTAATACTTTTACTTAAAGAAGCATCATAAAATCTTGGTACCCAATAATAGGGATTATAAATTTCACAATTTGACCAATATTTAGAACTATTGTTATCCTTGAATTCGTGAGCAATGGCACTAAAATCGTCGGGATATTTTTGTCCATTTTCTAGGGTTACCCGTCCTCGACGATCATGACCGCAATGTAAAGCGACTGCAATAGGAACTTTAATAGGATATCTATTTTTATTCTTAGATTTATTATTAAATTTTTGAAAAAAAAGAACATTAGTTTTTGTATCTGTCCCTGGTTGAAATGTTGTACGAGGGCAGTCCAGAAGAGCTGTGATCATGCCCTCTTGATGAAGATAATCCCAAATGTATCCAGTTTGCTTGTTACCGAAAACCCCTTCGGGTAATACGATTCCTAAAACTCCACCTGGCTTAAGGATTTTTACACATAATTCAATGAACAAAATTTGTGGATCTTGATTTTTACGAACTTTGTCACTTTTAATCCAACAATTCTCAGTAGATGAAAAGTACCAGTGATGACCCAGATCATATTGTTCCAGAATACTTTCTCTAGTGACTCCAATTTTTGCCCCAAATGGAGGATTTGTTAAAACTACATCTGCATCAAATATTTTAGAGCTAAATCCAGAAGCAATTAAATGATTTATGTCAAGTGAATCCGTTGTAAATACTGAGTAGTTATTGGGTGCAATAATTTCTAGAGTAGCTGTTGCAAGTCTTGAGATATCTTTATCCTTATCTAGACCAACTAACGAATAGTGATTATCTGGCAAGAGTGTTTCACCTGTAGTCTCGATCCAATAATTGTAAGTTTCTGATAGGAAGCTACCCGTGCCACAAGCCGGATCGACAACTTTACTATATGGCTTCGGGTCGGCAATGCTTACCATTGTTTTCACTAAGCTTCTAGGAGTAAAAAACTGCCCTTTGTCTCCTCTCAGTTTTGGTCCGATAAGGGCTTGAAAAGCCTCACCAATAATATAGGAAGGCGACTCAACTAAATTAATATCTGATAAAACTTTTAAACTGCTTTTGATTGAGGAATCTCCCAGACTAAATCTGTCAGACTCATCAATAGCGGATGGGTAGTTATTCCGAAGTTCTGGTAAAAGCAACTCGTTCGCTGTACCTTTACCCTCCATATAACTATCTAATATATTGGCAACGTTTCCTTTGTCAATTAGTAGTTTACAAAGAAGAATTTTTGATATGTCCTCAATGATACGTTCAGCCCGACTAGATGAGCTATTGGAATAGAGATGGTAGTAAAGCTTCTTAAAGGTCAAATAATAGCTATCTTTGTCAGAGTCGAAAGAGAAAAGCAAAATTTGCTCATATTTTACCGCTTTTGCCATTTGTACTACCTGCAACTCCCCAATGAACACTATGAGTATATTCGCACAATGTGTTGTATGCAAGCAATAAACTGTGAATCGACTCTACTCACCTAACAACGGCTTAACTTGTTCGGGGGGAATTGAGCCACGATAAGCACCACAATAATACATACTCAACACCGCTTTGTACGCCCAGTGAGTCGGCGATACATCTGTAAACGGATTGGGTAACGAATCAGCGCGGTTTTTGGCACAAGCTTCTAATAGTTGCTCACGATTAACCTGTTCTTGGGAGAGTTGAACGGCTGAGAATGATTGAACAGGTTGGGTGTCTTGGGCTTTTGCCGGAACAACAAAACTGGTACTTGCCACAAGGGTTAGCACTGTCAAAAGTCTGAGTTTCATAATTATAGCAATTTCCGGTTTGATGCGATACATTGTTAAGGGCGCAAGCTTTGCGCTCCTACATTGCCCCTATATTTAGGTGTACCTCACACGCTGGGAAAGCGCTATATTGGTGTACTTGTCGTTCTTTTATTCAACGTCAATTTCCGACAACATGGACTATTTTTGCAGATGCGATTGTCGGAAATGAGCCTTATTTTTTCTCCACCAGCCGACGCACCAACGTTGCTAATTGTTCTGCACTATCTGTCACCGCTAAAGAGGCGGCTTTTTCTGCCATTTGCTGGAGAATGTCCGGAGATTTGAGCAAATAGGATACCTTACTTTCGAGTAATTCGGGGGTGAGTTCAGATTGCGGAAAAACCAGAGCCGCCCCTTTTTGGGCAAAACTAGCCGCATTAAAGCTTTGGTGATCTTCTGCGGCGTAAGGATACGGAATTAAAATCGCAGGAGTGCCTGTTATCGCCAATTCGGTTAACGAACCTGCACCCGCCCGACTAATCGCTAAATTCGCCCGTTGCAGTAGCGCTGCCATGTTGTTGTAAAATGGCAGTTCAATATACTGAGGATGCTTTAAAGTAGAAGCGTCTGGGTCTTTTTCTCCGGTTAAATGGACTATCCACGCGCCCATTTCAAACCAAGTCTTAGCGCATTGACGCACCAGTTGATTCACGCTAACCGCCCCTTGGGAACCGCCAACGACGACAATTAAGGGTACATCGTCAGGAATCGGTAAGTCTAACGGCTGAGGCTTATAGAAATCACCTCGAACCGGTGTCCCCACGGTGACGGTGTGGGCTTTGGGTAAATACTTAGAGGCGGCGTCAAATCCGAGCGCCACCTGATCACAGAAGGGACTCAGCCAGCGCGTAACTTTTCCGGGAATAGCGTTGGATTCGTGTAAAATGACAGGCAATCCCTGTAACCGTGCCGCGACGATCGCAGGTCCAGCAATATAACCGCCTGTGGTAAACAGAGCATCGAATTGCCGAGTTTGGATCAGTCGCTGAACCTGTCGGATGGAACCCACAAGGCGTCCAAAAACGCGCACTGTATTTAGCCCCAAGGGTTTCTGAAAGCCTTCAACCAGAATCGTGTGCAGGGGATAATGTTGGGGAATTACCGATTGTTCTACCCGGTTCGGCACGCCCAGCCACTCAATTTGGTACTCTGGTAACTGTTGAGCTAACGCCAGCGCCGGAAATAAATGTCCTCCTGTGCCACTGGCAGCAATCAATAAGCGAATTGGAGTGTCAGCCAAGGTCGTTGTTCCTCCTAAAGGCGACTCTGATGTCGAGTTAAAATCGAAAATTGGTAGTAAATTGGCGAATATACCATCTTATCTGTCCAATTGGAAGCCAATTTCTTTATATAAACTATTTCCTACGATGCCCCTAATGCACCATCCGGTCAATTTATTTCGTCGTGTTTCCCGTTCCTTGAGCGTACTTTTCACGGGATCTAGAAAACCTCTCTCCTGCAAGGAGAGAGGCTTTGACTTCTCCCCAGGGTGTGACAAGTCAGGTTCCTTGAGTGCGAAAACTAAGGCGTATTCCCTGAACGGGTCAATGATTTTGTGCTTTACCCTGGGTTTAACCCTGGGATGGGCAACAGTGGCAAAAGCCGAAGATCCCGCAACCGCCCCACCTCAGCTAAGAGAACTCCTGGCGCAAATCGATGCGGCAGCAAATCGCCGGGATGTGCAGGGTGTGATGCAGTTCTATAGCCAGGATTTCAAACATTCTGACGGTTTGACTCACGCCCAGATGGAGGAAGCGCTGAAGCAACTGTGGGAACGCTATCCTCAATTGACGTATCGCACCGAGTTACAGTCTTGGGAAAATCAAGGGGATGGGATTGTGGCGGAGACAGTCACCACCGTAACCGGAACCCAGCCCAACGACGGTACGATGATGAAACTCGAATCCACATTGCGATCGCGCCAACGTTACGAAAACCAAAAAATTGTCTCCTCGGAAATTTTGGCAGAACGTTCCCAACTAACCTCTGGCGTCAATCCTCCCAACCTGCAAGTGATTTTACCAGAACAGGTGCGTATTGGTCAGTCGTTTAACTTTGATGCGATCGTCCAAGAACCCCTAGGGGATAATCTACTATTGGGAACAGCCTTAGAAGAACCGATCAATGGCGATCGCTACAGCCAACCCAGTGACTTGGAATTGGATTTACTATCCGCAGGCGGAATTTTTAAAGTGGGACGAGCGCCCTTAACTCCCCAGGATCGCTGGATTTCAGCCGTTTTGATTCGGGGTGATGGGATGACGATGATTACTCGACGCTTGAATGTTGTTGATCGGTGATTTGTCATTCGTCAGGGAATAGGGAACAGGGAACAGGGAACAGGCAATGGGCAATAGGCAATGGGCAATAGGTAAGGTAGAGTTTTGAGTTAACTTACTCATCTTCCCCAGCTCCCCCAGCTCCCTCTGCTCCCCCAGCTCCCTCTGCTCCCCCAGCTCCCTCTGCTCCCCCAGCTCCCCCAGCTCCCTCTGCTCCCCCAGCTCCCTCTGCTTCCCCATCTTCCCCAGCTCCCTCTGCTTCCCCAGCTCCCCCAGCTCCCCTTGCTCGCCCTTTTTGGAGAACCAACGGTGCATCTAAAAAATCTGTTACCGAACTATATCAATGGCAAATGGTGTCCATCCAGCGCCACGGAATCGCTTCATGTTGTTAATCCGGCTACGGTTGATGTTTTAGCCCAAGTTCCTTTGTCGCCTCAAGATGATGTAGACGCGGCGGCGGCGGCGGCGGCGGTGGCTTTCTCTGATTGGCGGCGGGTTCCTCCACCAACCCGAGTCCAATATCTGTTTAAACTCAAGGTTTTACTAGAGGAGAATTTAGACGAATTAGCCCGCACAATTACCTTAGAATGCGGCAAAACCCTCAAGGAATCAAAAGCTGAATTACGACGGGCAATTGAAAACGTGGAAGTCGCCTGTGGTATTCCCATGCTAATGCAGGGATATAACCTGGAAGATGTGGCGCGGGGAATTGATGAAATCATGATTCGTCAACCGGTGGGAGTCATCGCAATTATTGCGCCGTTCAATTTTCCGGGTATGATTCCCTTCTGGTTTCTACCTTATGCGATCGCCTGCGGGAATACCTGTATCGTTAAACCCTCGGAAAAAGTACCATTGACGATGCAAAAGGTGTTTGAGTTGTTAGAAGCGACGGGATTACCGAAAGGGGTAGTGAATCTGGTGAATGGGGCGAAAACCGTCGTGGATGCGATTTTAGAACATCCCCAAATTCGCGCCATTAGTTTTGTCGGATCATCCCCGGTAGCACAGTATGTATACAGCAAAGGTGCCGCCCACGGCAAGCGGGTGCAATGTCAAGGTGGGGCGAAAAATCCCCTAATTGTCCTCCCGGATGCGGATATGGAAATGACCACCCGAATTGCAGCCGATAGTGCCTTTGGCTGTGCCGGACAACGGTGTCTGGCGGCGTCTGTAGCCGTTACTGTGGGGGAAGCACGGCATAGTTTCACCGATGCGATCGCGTCTGCGGCTCAAACTCGTGTCGTTGGCTATGGATTGGATGAAGGGGTGGAAATGGGACCCGTGATTAGCCGCGATAGTCAAACCCGGATTGAGGGATTGATTCAACAGGGCGCTGATGAAGGCGCTAAGGTATTAGTCGATGGGCGCAAGGTGAAGATTTCCGGGTATGAGCAAGGGAATTTTATTCGACCCACAATCCTGGAAAATGTCAACCCCGACAGTTCTCTGTCTCAAACTGAAATATTTGGTCCGGTGTTAAGTTTAATGCATCTGGACACCATTGAAGACGCGATCGCATTAGTGAATGGGGGTCAATGGGGCAATATGGCGTGTTTATTTACCACCAGTGGTGCCGCCGCACGACAGTTTCGGTATGAAGCCGAAGCGGGGAATATTGGCATTAATATTGGCGTAGCCGCACCGATGGCATTCTTTCCCTTTAGTGGTTGGAAAAATAGTTTTTATGGGGATTTACATGGACAGGGGCGACAGGCTGTGGAGTTTTTTACGCAAACCAAAGTGGTGGTCGAACGCTGGTTTAAAGATTGGTCACGTCAGTTCTAAAGGAACCTCAAATTAATCATTATCGAACTCTATGTTAAACCGCCTTGGATTAAAACCAACTCCAGCTCTATGTTAAACCGCCTTGGGTTTAAACCCAAGGCTAAAAGCTCAAGTCAGCTAAAGCTGACTGACAGTTACAGCGCAAAGCGCTGTAATAAAGTACAGTAGATCAAAGTCCCCCTTCATGCTCCGATTGGCTGTCAGCAGAATCATTTGATTTGCCTGAGCTGTTCTCCAAACAATTCGATCATTGCTGTCAATCGATAGATTGATCTCCTTGAAGCTAACAAAACGAATTGGAAGTAACTCCAACCAGCCTTGACTGGCAAGATTTCCCAATAGAATCTCTGCATATCCCCCCAGATTGTGATTAATGAGGAAAAATGAGCCGTTATTGGTTATTTTTTCAATTAAACCCCTCTCACTGGAGTTAATATCGACTTTGGTGATTTATCTCCAACTATACTCAAAAGAGTAAGTTGAGGAAATACCAATTGATGTCAAACATTTACGGACTTGCGCCAAACGATTGGTTAGGGATAGCACTCCGACTCGGTATTGCCTTACTCGCGGGGGGTATTATCGGCTTTGAACGGGAAATTAAAGATAAACCAGCCGGGTTGAGAACCCATATCCTAGTTAGCTTTGGTTCGGCGTTTTTTACGCTGATACCCATATTAATTGGTGTTGCTGAACAAAGCGCAGACGCACTTCCTCGCGTGATTCAAGGCATTGTAGGTGGCGTAGGATTTTTAGGTGCAGGAGTGATCGTACAAGAATCTCAGCCGCAGCGACAAGGATATAGAATTCGAGGACTGACTACGGCGGCGGCGGTTTGGGTGTCATCAGGGTTGGGAGTTGCGGCAGGGTGTGGGTTATGGGGTTTGAGTTTAATTTCTTCCCTATTTATTTTACTAATTTTGAAAGTGTTTAAAAAAATTGAACCGAGTAAATAAAGTGTTGATTGCGTCAGAGCAGTTGGTGAATTGTAGGGGCGGGTTTAGGGACTCAATTCAGATATCTACCAATAAATGTTCAACAAAACCCGCCCTCTCCACGGGTTAAGCTGTCATGCCTTTAAATTGGGTATTAGTAGCGAGCAAGATGCAAAGCCTGCGGCATGGCTTCGCTAAACGCACACCAACGACTTCGCAATTCTTGACATTAAGTTTAAATGCCGAACAGCTTATCAATGCCTTGAAAACTAAGGGACTAAAATATTCCATCCAATCCCCAAACCGATGAACCCATATTTTCATCATCGGTTCCTAAAAATATTCCTCCGGCTGTACCCGGTACGAGTTCAATCGCTTCTACTTTGTGATAATTCAAGCGATAAATAGGAATCAGTGCTTGGTTTTGACGAAATACAATGCGGTTATCCTGTAAACTCAAACCACCAACCACGTAAACAGCAGATTGGAATGGTCCATTGTTCCCGTTATCGGACGCCGAGGTAACGTAAACAATACCGGCTAAATCAACCTTTATATCAGAAAGATGGCGAACATTACCTACCGGAAACGGAACCGTTAAACGAGCTGAACCTTGAGGCGTAATCTCATTAGTTTCCAAGTCCAAAAATCCCCAGTACAGGACTCCGGGTTCTTCATTGTTACCTCGATGCGCCCAAACTGCGAGCAGCTTATCCTCAATTTGTTGCAAGGCAAATCCTTCTAAGTTAGTTCCTTCCGGCAAATTGGGCAAATTAAATACATTTAAAACAGACACATCCTGATGATTGCCACTGAGCCGGAAATGATAGACTGTTCCCGAACTGGTTAACGCCATAAATGTGGGTGGCGATTGTCCAGGAACAGCCGTGAGTGCTTCTAAATCTACAGGTAAAGGTTGGTTTGACCAGTTGATCGGCAAATATTCAGGGGTTTGTTCGCCGATAACCTTGATCATCGCCAGACGCCCTTCCCCTACCCCTTTATTATCATGAACGATGAGAAACGAGGTGGAATCCTCGTGCTGTTCGAGGAGTGCCATGCCACTAATCCCAAACAGGATACTACCACGCACTGGACGCCAGGGTTGTGCCTGAACGGGTTGGGCAAATGGCGCAACCGTCACGGTGACGCCTAAAATGAGAGTTAGAGCTAGGGTGTTGAGTGCTTGCATTCCGATCATTATGGCAGAAATCAATGACACCCTCAATCTCCCCTGTGCCTATACTGAAAAGGCATAACCGCTCAAGCTTCCGGAATACTCTGCAATTAGTCAGAGGGAAAAAGTCACTCTCCTGATAGATACAAAAAGGATTTTTTAGAGCGAATCTAGATTAGTGCATTAGGTAAAACGCTAAAACTAACGTTTTACACCACCCCCATCTAACTGTCAACGAGTTAGAGGGTTGGGTTTGCTGCGATGATAAGCAGCAATTTTCGTTCTAGAAATAGGAATAATAGATGTTAAATCAAGGAGACTCCGTCCCCTTATGGACTAAACGAACAGGGACTTACTTAGGCGCGATCGCATTCGCTCTAACTGCTTTGCTGCTTCCTGGCTGCACTACTGATAATGAGGAAATTCAGGAGGGAAAAACCAACGTTACCACTGAGGACGTTGCTGAAAATACCGAAGACATTATCGGAAAAGAGGTTACGATTAGAAACATCGTCGAACAAAAAGTGGGTGACTTTGGCTATCTCGTACAGGCGGAGGAGTTTGGCAGCGAACCTATTCTGATTCTAGATCTTACAGAAGCTCCCTTCGAGCTTCCAGAGGAGCAAGAGATGCCGATTCAAGTAACGGGTGAAGTCGCGCAATTAGTAATTGCCGATATCGAAACCGAATACGGTGTAGAGTTAGGTGACGAATATGTCGAGTATGAAGATCAACCTGTTATTATCGCTGAATCCCTCGCCCTTGCACCGACTCCTCAAGACTTAGCGGAAGCACCCACAGGTTATTTCGACAAAGTTATTGCTGTCGAGGGTGATGTTAGAGATATTTACTCTCCCAGTTCAATCTCTCTATTTGAAGATGGTTGGATAGATGATATCGGCGTTTTAGTGATTGGTGTCAATCGCAATCTTAAAGCGGAGGATAGCGTTGTTCAAGACGGCGAAAGAGTCACCGTGACGGGTGTAGCGCGTCAGTTTGACCCGAAGCTGTTGCAGGATTCTGACCTCGGTTGGGACGCGGAAAAGATTAAAGAGTTTGGGTCTAGATATACAGACAGACCCGTTATCGTAGCCGAAGATATTTTTCCTTCTGCTGTGGATAACAAATAAGACTTTCGTCTGGAAAGATGAATGGTGACATGAGTTGTTTGGCTTCTGTCTTTAATTCAGAAAGCTTTAGTCAAAACAAAAAAAGGGCTAAGTCAAGCCTAAAGTTGTTTAATTTATTCAAAGGAAACAGTAATGTTAGAAAAAGAAAAATTTGTACCCGAAACCCGTGACTACAAACGTGTTGTTGGTATTTTTCCCAAGCGCGGAGATCTGCAAGATACGATCCAGGCGCTCAAAGATGCGAATTTTGATATGGAGAGAGTCTCTCTCCTAGCGCGGAATATCGAAGATGTGGAAGGCGCCAAGGAAATTACCGAAAGACAAGGGAATGAATCCAAAGAAGGAGCTGGTATAGGTGCGACTACGGGTACTCTTCTTGGTGGTGTCGGTGGTTTCTTGATTGGTGTCGGTGTACTGGCGATTCCTGGTGTTGGTCCAATCCTCGCCGCCGGAGCCGAGATAGGGGCGTTAGGATCAACCTTAGCCGGAGCCGGAGTTGGTGCAGCAACAGGCGGTATTGTTGGCGCTTTGATTGGTCTGGGTATTCCGGAAGAAAAAGCCAAGGTGTACAATGAGCGCGTCAAAGCTGGCGACTATTTGTTGATGGTTAGCGGCAGTGAAGAGAAAGTAGAACATGCTGCCTCAATTATGCGCGATCGCCATGCAGAAGAATTAGAAATCTTTGAGGCACCTGAACAGGTTGAACATGAGCATGAAGAAAACGTTCACCTGAAAGAAGAACATGTAGAAACGCATGTAGAACAAAAGCCTGTGTCAACGGCTAAGCAGCCAAGGACACATGATCGAGAAGTTGTTGAAGCTCATGATCTAGAAGGCGATAAAGATCCAGACGTTGTTATTGTTGATAAGCGTAACACAGTTCGATAAGTCGGCTCAATAGTCTTACCAACCTAACCTTCAACCCCTTCCCTACCAGGGAAGGGGAATAAGTTTGTCTGGTCATGCATTTAAATTGGGTATAGGTAGGGTCTGCTGAATAAGTCTTGTGGTGGGGAGAGGCAATAGGCAATGGGCTTTCTTGCAATAGTTTTAACCCTCTGTCGAGGGAAAATTCGGCGCTGAGGTCGGCAAAAATTCCAGGATGCAAGAGAGTGGTAGTGTAAAAACGAAAGCACTTGTTGGGTCAAAAAATGGCTTGAAACCCCTATCTAGTCTACCTTACACACTTAGGCAGCAAGCCCTAGGTAGTGAGCAAGATGCTCACACTACAAGGATTGCGTGAGTAAACTCTGATCAATATCCTGTACCTTGGCGCAACCACTCAACGCCATTGCTACATCCAACTCATCCCGCAACAATTCCAAGACATGCTGCACGCCAGCTTCTCCCGCCACCGCTAATCCCCACAACACTGGACGCCCCACCAGTACCGCTTTCGCCCCCAATGCTAAGGCTTTGAGTACGTCTGTGCCACGGCGAATCCCTCCATCCATGAGGATATCAACCTTATCGCCGACAGCCGCGACAATATCAGGAAGCGCATCAATTGACGCGATCGCACTATCTAATTGTCTACCGCCATGATTGGAGACAATCACCGCCTTTGCCCCATGTTCTACTGCCCGCAGTGCATCATCACCGCGTAGAATTCCTTTAACAATAACGGGTAATTTTGTCAAGGACTGCAACCATTCCAAATCCTGCCATGTCAAGCCGGGGTCAAGCTGTTGGACAAAATAGGCAAATAACCCCGATTCGCCGACAATTTCCGGAATATCGCGATGGACTAAATTCGCCAATTGCATCCCCAGGGGTAAGGTAAACTGATTGCGTTTATCCTTTTCTCGACATCCTAAAACAGGCGCATCTACAGTCAGACAAATGGCGCTATACCCGGCGGCTTCCGCCCGTTCAACTAAGTTTTGAGTCAAAGCGCGATCGCGATGGACGTAGAGTTGAAACCATAATGGAGAATGACTATCCGTCTGAGAGTCTGACTGCACCTGTTTGGATGTCAATGCCACCTCTTCTAAGGGTTGAGTGGACATGGTACTCAATACCATTGCAGAACCCACGTTAGCCGCTACCTTTGCTGTCACGATTTCCCCCTCTGGATGTGCTAAACATTGAAACGCCGTCGGCGCAATTAGAATCGGTAGGGAGAGAGATTGCCCTAAAACCGTTGTACTTAAATCTCGCTGACTGACATCAACTAACATCCGGGGACATAGTTTGAATTTCTCAAACGCCGCCCGATTATCGCGTAACGTTACTTCATCCCAAGCGCCACTGGCGTAATAATCCAGCGCCATGCGAGATAACTTCTGATGGGCTAATGATTCGTACTCGAAAAGATTGATGGGTTGAGTCATATTATAAGGGAACAGGTAGATGAGGGAGATGGGAGTTGTAGGGGTTTGGTCTCCAAACCCCATTTCTTATGTAGGGGCGGGTTTCACGACTATCGTTTGAAATGGTGCGTTACGCTTTGCTAACGCACCCTACACCCGCCCCGACTAAATGACGAATGACGTAGCTTGCTTCTCGCGAAAGCGAGTATGACGAATGACAAATGACAATTCTTACCAAACACGCCAAATTTTAATCGTTTTATCCAAACTACCACTCGCCAAAGTTTGTCCATCGGGGCTAAATGCCACAACTTGAACGATGTCCGTATGTCCTTCGAGAGTACAACAGTCTTGTCCAGTTGCAACATCCCAAATCCTAATCCTGTTATCACCACCGCAACTGGCGAGGAGACGCCCATCGGGACTAAAGGCGAGGGAACCCACTTGGGGAAAATTCCCTTGAATTAGGGCGGTTTGAGTCAGAGTGCGAATATCCCATAACCGAATCGTCGCGTCTGAACTGCCACTAGCTAGAATCATACTATCAGGACTAAACGCGATCGCATCAACGGAATTGATATGTCCGGCTAGAGTTCCCAACCTTTGCCAGTGGGGAACGTACCACAGCTTAATGGTTCGATACCCACTCCCACTCGCCAAGATTTGTCCATCGGGACTAAAGGCGACACAATTAAATCCACTGGAATGACTTGATAAAACCTGTATCGTTTTCAACGTTTGACTCTGGCAAATCCGAATTTTGTTATCTCTACCGCAACTCGCCAACAGACGTTTCTTGGGGTTAAAGGCGACTGAATCCACGCCACCGTTATGACTTTTGAGACTAACCTGTTGTTTTCCAGTTTGTACCTGCCATAATCTTAGGGTTTCATCCCGACTTCCACTGACTAGATATTTTCCATCGGGGCTAAATGCTAGACAGGTTATTTCTTGACGATGCTTCCCCGAAAACCATCCCCCAAATGTACGAATTTCCCATGCCATACTCACTTGCCACAGTTTAATCGTTTTATCAACACTACCACTCGCCAGACTTTTTTTATCGGGGCTGAAGGTTATCGTGGAGACTTTGCCAGTATGACCCAAAATTGTATTAACCAGTGATGCATTAACCTTTAGGGGTTGTGATGGAATACTTGGTTTAATCGTGACATGATTTGTTCCCAAATTTTGGAAATCTTGGAGAACTTGCTCAACCGATTGATATCGCTGTTTCATCACTGGATCAATCATTTTGTCCAGAAGTTCAGCCAAGTTCTGACTGACGGGATTATTGACCAAATACTGTCGCCAGATAAACCCACTTTCGAGCGGTTCATATAAATCAAAGGGCTGCATCTGAGTTAACAAGTGAATGCAAGTAACGCCCAAACTATAGATATCGCTAGCGAAGACCGCTTTACCAAAGGTTTGTTCCGGTGCAGCATATCCAGCAGAACCAATGGTTGTTCCGGTTTTGGCTAATATTGTCCAGGTGGCATATTTTGCCGCCCCGAAATCGACAAGAACTAATTTATTGTCGCGACGCCGCCGGATAATATTTTCGGGTTTAATATCTCGATGAATAACATTGCCTTGATGAATAAAGTTTAGTACGGGGAGTAAGTCAGTCAGCAGAGAGCAAATCTGCTTTTCAGAAAAAGCACCGAGTTCAGCTAACTCTTGATTTAGATTCTCTCCATCAATAAATTCCTGGACAATGTATTGACAATTATCCTGCTCAAAATAGGCTAAGAATGCAGGGATTTGGGGATGATTGCCTAATTCTTGTAAGCGTTCCGCTTCTTGATGAAATAATTGGGCAGCTTTCGGGGAACTGTTTTGTCCTTGGGGATAAAATTGTTTGATGGCACAGTAAGGCGTTGAGGGTTGAGATTTATCCTCGGCTAAAAGTGTTCTCCCTAATCCCCCAGCACCCAGAAGTCGCAGCGGACGATATCGTTCTGCGAGGATAAGTTGTGCGCCACAGGTTTGGCAGACGTTTTGAGTGGTTGAGTTTTCAGGGTTGGGGCAGTTTGGATTAATACAGTAGCTCAAGGGTATAAAGGTTTGTCATTGGTCATTTGTCATTGGTCATTGGTCAAGGTTTTAGAATCCTTAAGTAGGTTAGGTTGAGCGAAGTCGAAACCCAACTGATGTTTTCCAGCTTCTTCCATTAATTATAGATTCCTACAAAATCGTCAAATAGGTATCTGTTGGACTGATGGGTAACGGCTTCAAGGTTTGATTTTGCACATCTATGTCTAACCCCAATGCTTCCAACGGTATCACGCCCAAAAGCGCGTCTGCACCACCAGGTAATTCCAAACACTCAAAGGTTCCTTCTCTACCAAAGATAGATAGGGTAGCATCTCGAAAAATTCGGGCTTTGCCAATACCCATGGCTGTCGCGACATCAACTTCTTTGAGGATTTTTAGTCCCAGTGAAGCAATTGCATCAGATGGCAAACACAAAGTCGTAGCTCCTGTGTCTACCAATACATTTTCCAGCGTGAGTGACCGAATTTGTTCAGGTGAAATTGTTCCATCTTCTGCCCGAATTTGGTCAGCTCGGTTAATAATTGTCAATTGGGTGAAAACTTTTCCCATTGTGTTTTGGCTTTGGATTGGCATAATTGTCTTCTCCTGAAAATTCGGAGGTATTTCCTCCATACATAGTAACGGATATTGAAGTGCGATCGCGGATTTTTTCTCATCAGTTAATTACCAATAATCTGTCATACATTTAAATTTGGTCTGAGTAGCGATAAATTTGGTATGAGTAGCGAGCAAGATGCAAAGCCTGCGGCATGGCTTCGCTAAACGCATTACAAGAAATTCGCCATTATTTTATTAAGATTGAAATGCTGAACAGCTTGCACCTCCTTTCTATTCCTCAGTTTATGCTAATCAAATGACCAAACTAAGTAGGTTGGTGGAAATAAACTCAACCTTATGAAGTTATGTTAAAAAACATCAAACCCTTACAAAGGACGAATGACGAAGGACGAATGACGATCTCCACCGTTAACTTTAATTGTTCCCACCTACTTATTTCGCCGACTGCATAGAAGAGGATTCGCTGCGTTCATCCAAACTAATTTCACCTGCACCAAATGCAACAACCATCAACAATCCGCCCATTAAGCCTAAGTTCTTGAAAAAGGCATTTTCTTCTTCAGGAAACTGGGTGTGAAAAATCAAGGTAGCGGGAATTAAAAAGCCAATCAATAATAAGGCTCCCAAACGGGCTTTGTAACCGAATAAAACCGAGAGTCCACCACCCACTAATACAAGGATAGTCGGAACGAGAACGATACCCGCCAAAGGAATTCCGCTAGCAGCCATATACTCTTGAGTGCCAGCGAAACCGAAAATTTTACTAATCCCCGACTTGATAAAAATAACGGAGAGAAAAATCCGAGCAACTAAAGGGAGGTACTTTTGCATAGCGGTTCCTGTGTTGATAGATAACTGTTCTACCCTTCAGGGTACAAGATTCTGAAAGTCTAGAGACGCCTAGCCTAAGGGTAGCAGTTACGGGAGTGCGATCGCGCTTTGACTTCCAGGGTACGCTAAGATGCATGGCAATGCCTGATTTCCCTTTAGACACCAAAACCCTCGACATACCGTAGGGTGGGTTGAGCGAAGTCGAAACCCACCAGCCCTCAGTCAGCACCATTCATCCTCAGATAAGTACCTGGACATAAATTCTGATTGATAATGAATAAAATTAGAGTCGTTTTAATTGAAGACCATGAACTCACTCGTATAGGCTTCCGAACCGCTTTACAAGAGAGTCATGAAATTGAATGGGTAGGTGAAGCTGCCAATGGTGCTGATGGGTTAAGCTTACTGGAACGGGTTCAACCCGATATTGGAATTGTTGACATTGGACTTCCTGACATGGATGGCATCGAGTTAACTCGACGCTTTCAAACTATTAAAGCGAATCATCCCGATTGTTCGACAAAAATTTTAATCTTAACTTTACAGGAAAACGAAGAAGCAGTCATGGCAGCTTTAGCAGCCGGGGCGAATTCCTATTGCATGAAGACAATTAACTTTGAGCAGCTATTAAACGCGATTAAACTAACCCATCGTGGCAATGTTTGGCTTGACCCAGGAATTGCTAAAATTGTTCTAAAAAATACTAACTTGCTTCAGAGTCAACCAGAGATAGCCGCCGCCCAAGATATAGAACCCATTCAAGCGGCTCCTCGCGATTCCAAACAACTGATAGCTACTTGTCCTTTAACGGAACAGGAGTTAACGGTTTTACAGTTAATTATTGAGGGGTATGATAATAACCTGATTGCTAAACAGTTAGATATGTCAACGGAAAAAGTACAACACTATGTCCAAAATGTTTTAGATAAACTGCGTGGGGATGATCGCACTCAATCAGCAGTTCAAGCGTTTCGTTCTAGACTGATGGATTGAGTGGTAGGAAAAAGGCTGTATCTGATTTTAGTCCAGCCAACTCAAAATTAAAAATATCTATACTTAAATTACTCACCATACAGACACAAACATCTCAATTTCAACAGAATACCTCCAAAACTCATCAATTTGCTGTGCTACATCACCTTGTACAAGCAATCCCATTTCAAGGTGTTCAGACAATCCGGGACCTGTCAAATTGGCACTGCCAACATAAGCCCTTTCGCCGTCAGCTATACAAAATTTTGCATGGGAACCAAGGCGATACTCATCTGTTATGTTCGCCTTGGGTTGGAATAACCTCAAGTTCCCCCGAACATCTTTCCGCAGTGAATCCATATCTAGAGTTTGCAGGCTCCGTCCAGTGCTAACAACATCGATATTGACACCGCGTTGGAGGGCAGCTCTTAGAGCGTCCGCCAATGCTCCCCTTGATAAACCATATCCCGCTTGCATGAAAGGTGCTGCAATTACTACGTACTTTTTTGCCTGAGCCAGCAGTTGCGTCAGTACACCCAGCGTCATTCGGCAACGCATCCGATACGCTAAGGCAGCTCCGTAAGGTTCAGGTGCAGTGATGACCAGTTGAACTTGAGGCTCAAAATTACTTGCCATTGAGTAGTTTAAGACAAAGAGGGATCAAAATAGCCTGTGATGTTTTGTCTAAATTTGGGATCATAACCGCCAAAAAGAAAAGAACGACCCAGATTCAGATTAAAGAAACGACAACTCGTTTCAGCCAAGTGGGTGCAAGCATGGCAACTAGCTTCTCGTTCACGGCACACTGGGTCATAGACACAGCGACGTGCATCTCGCACAGCGTTTAACCACTCTGTTAGAGACTGCTCAAATAGAGCTGTTAAAGCACCAATTGTCGCACCAAAGCGGTGGTTACAGTAAATCGCGAATGTTAGTGTACGGGGTAATAGGTACTCTGATAAGCTTGTTTGGTCAAGCCCACAGAGCAATGCTGCTTGTCGAACACAGAGATGGCTGAGAGTATGCAACAGACCAAATACCATCCGTGCTTGGGGACGAGTAGCATCCAAGGTTTGGCGCAGGGGTGCATCTTCAAATAACTGCACGAAATAGGAACGACGGGCAAGAGTAGAGTCACTTCCGTTTGGAATGTTTTGTGGCTGAAAGCCGTTGCGCTCAAGCCAAGCGTGGACACGCTCTGGATTCAAGCTCAAGAGCAAGGCATCAGCTTGAACCTGATCAACGTAGATAGGAAACTTGCCGCCATAGTCTCGCTGTGGTGGAAATGGATTAAGCTGACACTGAATCGGATCTGCTGGATTTCTCCTTGGTGCAGACTCAACGCGACTATAGCCATAGGTGGCTACAATCATCGGAAAGTCCGTTACTAGGGCTAACTGCGATAGCCCCATGCGTTGGGCAAGCTGTACCGTCGATTCGGAGGAAGACTGATCAAATAAGTTACGGGGATTTCCTATCTCTAAAGGCATTAAAGCCTCTAGCATTTCTTGTCCCGCCTGTTGCCAAGTAGCTATGGATACTCCTGTTCTTTGCTCTAGTTGCTGGGCAATAGCTACAGGTGAGTTTTGCTGCTGTTCTTGTCGTCGCTGTTGTCGCAAGGCTTCCATTTGCGCTACCATCTGCTCTGCTGTCAATTCACCACTAGCTTGTCGCCGCATCAGCTCATCCAAATCTGCTCCAGAAAGTCCTGGATCTGATGCTGGTTCTTGACTAGAGGTTGATTGATTGAAATCGTTTAAAGAGCGGTTAGCTACTTCCGGTAGACCGAAAAATTTGGCGGCGGCGATCGCAGACCACTCTTGAAGATTGAAAAATCCTTCCAACTGTCGATTCGGGATATTGAGTAGGGTAGTAGTGTGAGCGTAGAAAGTACGCCCAGCTCGATGGACTTCAATACTCATATTCTGCATCCTATTCTCCCCTGACCACTGCTGACATGCTCTACAAGAGCCAGAGAAGAGTGTCCGTTTCGTACCACATTGACGGCAAATCCATCGAAAATTTGAAATTCGTTCACTACGACGAGTATCTAGAGCCATGTAGTTGGATGTATGGCATCGCTGGCAAAACGGGGGAGATAACTCTTTCAACTCACCGCAGCGGTGTATTTTCACAAAGCGCAGTTGAACTAGCTTTCCTGTCCGACAAGTCCGACAAGTTGCTCCCGGTAATTCGTCGCTGTTACTGTAGTCAAAGACTCGTCCACAACTGCGGTTGTCACACCAAAAGACTTTTGGGAACAGCTCTGCTTCTACGTTCTTCGGCTCCAATAATACAAATCGACTTGGATCGCTTAAAATCCTATCTGTTAAAGCTTGGCGAAACTCCTGCGGCCAAGGTCGTGCTTCTGCGGCTATTCTCTGGAGTAGTATCTCAATATTCAAATCATTGTTCTGAAGACCTCGAATACTTTTCACACGGGCGATTGTACCACCCTCAAAATCAAAAGTTCTACCAGGGAGGTAGTTGAATAGCACTTGCTGCTTTCCTCGATTCATTTTACGTCCCATAAGCTTTCTCCAATTAGCGGTTGCCAGAGCGTGTAGCCCATTGAGTCCCCGTACTATCTAATTCGATAGGAATTGCCTCATCGACATCCCGTAAGCTAGTCATAGGTTTGGGAATGAGAACTCCAGAAACAAATTTTTCACCCGATCCAGCTCCGAGAATCTGATCCAAAAACTGTTGTACTTGTAGCCTGATTTGATTGCGAAAAGCTTGTTCGTTGACTCTATTACCACCTGCAACACGATAGGCTTGCTCTAAAATGGGAACAAAATTGTTTTCATTTAAGCTGCCTTCAGTAATTTTTTGTTTCACAAAATCCAACATATAGTAACGGTTGGGGTTACTTTCACCGGAGCGATTAGCAATAAGCTGTAACAACATTGCCATAAACAGTCCTGGTAGTGTGCGATCAATGCTGAATTTTGCCCAACGGTTGATAGCAACTGGCTCTACCAGTTGACCGAGAAATTCATGGAACTTTGAAAAGTAGGTATAGTGGCTTTGATCTCGTTCTCGTGCTGGATGTAGGCAGTTAAAAACTATTCCCACATGGGAACGTCCAACACGGCTAGATGCTTGGATATATTCAGCATTCTGCCGTGGCATTCCATAGAAAATCATGGCGTTAAAACGATCTACATCGACACCGTGACTAATCATACTCGTTGCCAGAACAGCATCAGCACCTGGGTTTGAGCGATTTTGTCGTTCTAGCCTTTCTAAAATACTCGTCACTTCATCAGTGCTAGTTCCGCCAGTTAATTGAGGCATTTCCAGAATTTGGAAGCCATCCCTCTGTAAGTTGGGATTTACATCTCCTTCTAAGTCAGTGCGGATTGAGTCTAATTCTCGATTAGCGAGGAAGTAGGTAAGAGAAGTGATGTACAGATCTAATAACTCGTGCCAGTCTTGGGTTCCAGGATCTATATTGCCGCCGTAGGGATTAGGTGTACCGGAGGAAAGGCGTTCTAAATTTTGTACCTCACGGTGATATAACTCAATTAGCTCTAAAATCGTATTGAAGATGGTTTTGTTATGGGGAATGATGCCTACAAATATTCTCTGCGGGTAATCCAGTGTTTGAGCATAAAATGATTCTCCAAGCGTCGGACCCAAACCAGGAAATACACGAGCTTGATTCTCATGCCGTCCGTAAAGGTGTTTAACTTGCCTTCTAAATGCTTCGATAGTTGCTGAGGAAGCAATCACTTTCAGGGGAGGAGCATTTCTGTCAAATTCTTGTTGAAGCTGTTGGGTAAAGGTTTCATAGTGACCGTCAAATGTTCCTAATCCCTCTTTGAGCAGATGCAGCTCGTCTTGTACAAATAGCGTAGGACTAGATAAGCCACGGGGTCTTCTCGGTTGTAAAAGTTGCCCACCTGAGCATTCTTTTTGACAACATTTACCTTTATAATAACCGTGTTGGGTACATCGTCCGTCTATTTGTCCAAATACTTGTGATAGCTTGCGCTGATTTCCCAAACTAGCAAGTTTGTCAATCGTTCCGACAATTACACTGGGCAGGTAGCGGTAAATTTCATTGTCTATAACATAAATGGGAATCTCCCCATTTGGGAAAGCGCAGGTTGGTTCAGTACAGCGATGGATGACACGCACTGTCTTGGGGACAAAATCTACATGCACCCTTGCTGTGCGGCAGTGGGGGCAAGAAATCACTCGCTTCCAGCGTTGACGTGCATTTGCGTCACTGGCTTGACTCCAGTTCACAGAGTCTTTTGCATTGGCATAACGGTAGCTGGGATTTACAAGTTCGTTAGGAGTAGCTTCAGCCCCGACCAAGTAACCAACAGCAAATCCATCTACACCTCGATCACTCAAGCGTTGGTCTTGTTGTTCTCGCCGCACTAAGTCAGCAACACCAATTACATCAGCCATGCGTTGGGTCTGCTGTAGGGTTAATAGACGCAATGGGAATCGTGTCCAGGCTGTAACTCCGGCAGCTTTACCTCGCAAACGGTCAAAGAAGCAATGAAAAACTATCGTGCCAAGGTAAGCTTCCGTTTTACCACCGCCAGTAGGGAAGTAGATAATGTCTACCATTTCCCGTTCACTAGCATCTGGGCTATTGGGATGGGCTAAAGCGGCAATACTAGGAATTTGGCTGACTAGAAAAACAATCTGGAATAAACGCCAGCTATCCTTACGTTTGCGCCTGTCAGGGTGAGCGCCCAAGCGTCGGAAGGTCTCGTTAGTTAATTTAAAAGCAAGGAGTACATTTGGGTCATCTCGGATGAGTTCATAGCCACGGCTAAATTGGCTGATTTCTTGCTCAAATTGTTGGAGATCGCGGTCAAACTCACTTCCAAATTCAGCTTCCCAATTAGGGTCGCTACTGACATATCTTTGCCGTTCCTGAAACCATTCCTGTCGGTACGCCTCCATTGCATTGAGAATAGCCTCTAACCTTGGTAAGGGATTTTGGTAAAGGTCTTCAAAGCGAGCTTGTGGTTGAGTTTGCGTAACATACCGCATCTGGCGGTAAATTGGCGTGTGAGTCGTCGAGAATGTATTTGCCCACTTCTCCCTGCGCTCTACGGCACAGTTAAACCCCCGACCCCACAAATCTCGGTCATACCGAAAACCACGGGGAGCTAACTCTAATTCAAAAGGCAATACAGTAGCGTTTTGAAACTGGAATAGAGTGCGTGCATCAAATAAGAACGCTTCAATATTCGGGTTATCTGGTGCTGGAGGAGGTGGAGCTTGTCTAGGTGAAGCGTTCACAAACTCTATTGAAACTACTTGGTCAGCTAAATCGGTTTCATCGTTCGGACGCACTTCTGAGCTAACTTCCCAACGCCACTCAGGTACTACGTCTGTTTGGAGTGACTGGATAAAGGCATTGTAGTCTGCCTCAGAAACTAAGGCAGTCTCAGGAACATTGACTTGAGCATCAGTAACACCAGCAGTGCGGAGGCGTTCGGGATCATTTAAAGCTACTTCCTGTACTCGCCTAGTTTCTTCATCCAATGCAGCTTTTAAGTTACTATGATCGGCACTCCACTCGCTAGTAGTATTGCGACGTAGAGTCACTATTCCTATAGTTTGGCAGTCAATCTTGCGAAATCGAATAAATAATCTATCTTTTGGAGTTCTTCCGCGACGACGATCGCGTTGAGACTCAGTTACTTCTGGCGACTCTATCTCAGCAAGTCGTTCTTCTTTTTCCCTCTCAGCTTCTATTGTGCTATCTTCTTCGCTAGGTTCTTCCTGATCTGTTGTAGATTGGCTATCTGAAGCAGCCTGAACAGGATCGGCTGTCTCTGTTCCTCGAATATTATTGTCAGCTTTGACTGTCTCCGCCTTTTTCTCTGATGGTTCAGTCTGTTGCTGATGCGATCGCTGCTGATCCAGAGTTGGGAAAACCCTGTAGTAGCAAGCCCATCTGACCTTAACCTTAACAGTTATTTCTACTTCATCGCTCTCAGGCTGAAAGCGAAACTCAGCACCAAAAGCGACAGGAGCTAATTTATTAATCAGCTCTCTCAGATGTCCCGCATCCTGCTCTTGTTCCTCGTTATCTTCTGGTCGAGGTCTTAGATTACCGATAAAATACACATCATGAGGATAGTTCCTAATACACTCGTTCTCACTGCGACCAGAAGCGCGATCGCGGACTCGCTCACATAAGTATTCTGCTAGTGCTGTTTCTTCCGTTGGATTAGCCATTTTTAAATATTCCTCTCAAATTTCCCTAAACTGTCACGTAAAAATAAACCTTTAATAATCTGTACCTCCTCAACCCGCAAAATTAGCAGCGAATTTCTGAAGTCACTAAAAGTTAAACCCAATTCAGCATCAATTAAGTCTCTGTCGTTTTTGCCAACCCAACCTGTAGCTTCCTGTTCTAACCAGCTATTTAAACGACGTGATAGCGCTCGGTGTAAACCTCGCAAACGCTTGGCAGCTTGGAAAATTCTGCGGTAGTAAGAACGCACAAAGTCCATGTCAAGCAATTCTGCTAAACGATAAAGGTCGTCAGGGTCATCGGGACATAGTGTATTACCCCAGAGCCACTGACGCAGCGTAAAAGAGGAAGTGAGAGAGGTACCACGTTCTTGCATCTGGCAGAGCAACTCTTCCAAATTCCTGACTCCGTATTGCTGCCAACGCTTATAGGCTGCCATAAAATCTTCTTGCCAACGACGGATGAGTGCTAGATGTAACTCAATAGAGGGATGCCCATGTACACGCGAGATGATTAGGTCGTAGAGACTTTGCCGTCGCTGTCCAGGAATAGCGACAACGCGATCTCCAGGTTTTAGCGATCGCACATAACGTTCGTGAGTCTTATGACTGGATAAGCTCACCCCAATAATTTTAATAGTCTCATCTGGTGCAAAGCAAGTGTACCAACCTTGGTCAAAATGAACTTCCACAGCACTTTTACACCAAGATTCTGGCACTCCACCTGTAGGTTTGGCGATTCCGGTCTGAATTGAGCCAATAGTTATCAATTCATTTTCATCTATCTGTTCATCCAATTGCAATAAACGAGCAACCTCAGTCACTGGATCGTCTGGTTCCCAAAGTAGCTTCGCTCCTGAATATTTTGTTTGTTTGGCGCTAATTGCATCTAAACCGATGAGTTCATTGACTCTTATTCTAGATGGTATATTTGGCAGCTCTTTTGGTGCGACAATCCCACTAAGTTCACTCAAAACTGTTGTAATATTAGACAAATCAACAGTAAGCTTCTTTGACCACTCATCTGTTTGATAGGCTAGCGCAGACGTTTGGTGATGGTGGATCAATATATCAAGCTTTTTATGTAGCAATGTTGGCAAAAGCTTGTATCTTGCACTAAAATTGGGTAAACCCACTATTAGAGGATGCCAATCTAGCGTTTTATCTATGGTCATTGAGTTTTCAAACTTTTTTGTATCGTCTAACTCATTTTGCTGTCGCAATAGTTTGTTAAGTTCATCTAAACTGAAAATCCAGGTTCTAGCAAGGCGCAGATCTTCTTCTGTTCGGTCATTAAGTGCTAAGAGGGTCAATAAAAATAGTTGCTTTCTAGCTTTGCTAGTAAAAGTTATTATCCGTGCTTCTCCTGTTGCAGGTTCTTCCTCTAAAAGGTTACATAAAGCAGACCACATAGGTGAACCATTAGTTTGAATCTGCTCGCTAGCCACCTCCAGTAAAGCATTGATCTCTTCCAGCTTGATTGCTATCTCAGGATAACTTTTGTAACAGGCATTCCGGAACTGTTCACAATCATTTTGCAATTGTTCAAAAGACTTCATACCCCAAAAAATCTTTGATTCTGACTCGTAGAATTCAAATGGTATTGCCAAGGACTCTAGCGATCGCAGGTACTGCCAATGAAGTCTTAATGTATCTTTATCCAAACGTCCAGATAAGCCGCGAGTGCAGGAAGCTAGTCGATAGTTCACCCTTTGGAAATAAACTGACAATGAATGAGCTTGTGTACCTTCCAAAACAAAAGGTTGAATTTCAGTAGTTGTGCTTTCTTGTAAGCTGTTTTTTATACTTTCCTGTATTTGAGCCGTGAAACCCTGCTTTAAAGATAGTTTAGTTGACCACTTAAACAGGCGACTATATCTAGAAAAATCTACTAAACACCGTGACAGAGGGTTTTGACTCCAAGCGATAACTGGTATGTTCTTTTGAGCTGCGTTTTGTAACAGCGGTAACAACCAGTGAAATTTTTCTGTATCGCCGCAGTCAATAGCAATCCACTCAGGTCGATACTGCTCCAGAACTGCTATCGGATCAACGGGTGCATAGACCGTCACAACTTCCGGCAAATTAAATTTCTGAGATTTTATCTTACTCGGCATTATACGGATAGCATTGCGCCGTCCTAAATACTCTTGTGGAAACAAATCAGCCAAATTTTTGCCCCTGTCCCCAATTTTAACTTGCCGAAGCTGCTCTCGAATGCCTACTGTAGAGCTAAAGTAAACCACTCGCAAACTATGCTGAGTATTTTTATCAGTAAGCTGTTGCCGAGAGTCTCGGCAGTAGCGAATCAAGGCGGTGGCAAACAGAAGGGCGGCTCTGTAGCGCTGGAAATCAGGAAGTACAATAAACAAGCCTTCACGTCTGCGAATTGCAGCGCTCACTAAACGGGTATTGTATTTATCTATGTCATCTACTGCCAGATCGGTGAATCTTAACCGTCTCCGATTCCAGAATTTCCGGAAAATATCATCTTCACATCCTGACAGTGAAGCTAAGGCTTCTGCTACCCATGACCAGAACATCTTGTTAACTGATAAATATGAGGATTTAGTTGTAGAATTCCCTCCTATATTTTCAATGTAACAGCCTAGAATTGGTGGGAGCTGGTAATTTAACCCTGTAACCTAGACAGAGTAATAGTTCCAGGATTTTTGAATCAGTAATTTTAAAATAACCCTGCTGCTCAGGAATCTCGAATACCACACCGCGCATCGAAGGACACAATCGTTACCCAGCTATTATCGCTCAGATTCGGATAATGTTTCAGCAGTGCAATTTTCAGTTCGCTCAAATTCCTAAAGCCATCCTTGTGAGCATTTTCCTCAGTCAGGGATTTGAAGCGTGTTGACTTAACCTGCGTAACGTTTACAGGCACAACGTCTGTTCTGCTAGTCAACAGAAGCAGTCCTTTACTAATCGATGGGCGACCTCGGCGAATAGTAGTGCATTTCCGCCCCGAACGGATCGCTGGGAGATATTTAGTAGATATGCTGAGAGTCTGTGCAGCACTTTTGCGATGATGACTTGGAAAAGAACGAACGAATTCGGTTCCAGACATGACTCGATGCTCCCAAGCAGTAGTCAAATGAACAACTTTATCAGGGCAAAGTGCTGCTGCAAATATTGCTGGTTGCGACGAGGCAACAATCAGTACAGCTTTTAACTGTCGCGCAATCCGCTGTAAGCGGTCAGCGACAACATTTGCAGTAACGGCATCCATATTGGCACAGAACTCATCAGCAATCCAGACGTTGTAACCCCCACTGATGAGTAAGGCGAGATTAGCTCGGTACTGCTGACCGTTACTTAATTCATCAAAACGCTTGAGATACACAAATGCATCAGATAGACCGACAAGTCCCATTAAATGAAGGGTAGCCTGGATATCTTGTTTGCCTAGCAGCTCAATCACCGCTTTTTGAGAGCGAACAGGTTGAAAAATGCCAGGACAGTAGTTGTCTGGAAAGTGAACATCTCCTGCCAATTCTTGATGTTTTCCCTCTGACAAAAGATTCAGAAGAGTAGTCTTGCCACAACCTGAAGGTCCTGTTATTAGAAGAACCTCTCCCGGACTGATATTTACAGATAGATCTCGTATAACTGTGTGAGATATGTCATCAGGCGAGATACTAAATGCTTGTTGAATTGCATGAGTTTGCTGTGTACGGCGCACGCGGGATTGGTAAGTTAGGGATATTTTATGCAAAAATATTTCCTCTTGAATAGGTTCTAGTTTTATTGACGGAAAAATATAGTTGTTTTGAGGAGCAATTTCGGCAACCCGTTGCTGTAGAAAAAATTCTGCTTCTGGAATTAATCCCTGTAAGTAAGTTGGTTTAGGAAGACTAACAATCTCATGAAAAATATTAAAGTCTTTTAATACAGATTTATGGGATAAATCCTCTAGACGACCTATAAATTCTTCCAAACACCAACCCCTTTTTTTTATTAGATTAGCGGCTCGTTTCATACGGGATACTTGCTGATCTACAATTCCCAATGAATTTTCTTTATTGACAATTTCACCGTTTTGCACTCTCTCCTGATTTTTTAGCAAATAAGCCATATCTTTAGCTACTCGCTTGAGATTACCCTCCGTTTCACCGATAAAAGTCATGCCAGCTTTCTTCGCAAAGGGTACGAATTTCAGCATATCCGCCGAAATTTCCATAAAGTAAGGTTTTAATCCTGCTATTTGCCAGTGATGGCGAGCAAACTCTGCTGCATGTTTGACTAATAGTTGTCCTAAACCCAAACCGCGAAACTCTGGATAAATCACACAACGGGCGATGCGAACGATTATGTGAATAGAGTTACGTGCAGCAGTCTTATCCCAAGCTTCCCAGGAAATACATTGAGTTTGAAATGGGGCATTTAAAATAGCTCGACGAGGTTTGTTCATATAAAATGAACTGGTAAGTTCAATGTAACCGATAACCTTTGAGTAAATTGGATGAAAGTTGCGAATAATTAGTGGTGCTGTCCTACCATACAGTGTACGGCTCCGATAGTGAAACTGAGTCAGTGCTTGGTAAGCCGTTAACTCTTCGGGTTCAGTAATTTCCTTGATTAAAAACTCTAAGTCCAAACCACCCACCTGTAATTGCTCCCGTGCGGCATAATATGGAAAAATTTTAGCTGAACCATTTTTACACAGAACCCAGGCACTATCTTCCGTAAGCTCTACCCAATCATCTTTAGCCACACAAGCAGAACGAGCAACTAAGAGAGTCGTTGTATCATCATCAAAACGTACCTCTTTGAGATGCTGACGTTGTACAATAGCTTTAACTATTCGCTTTCGATTAGATTGAGAATGCTGATTCAAGTGTATTTTGTCTCGCCATTGATCAATGTCCTTTTTACTAAATTTCCAGCGTCCTTCTACCTTCTGTCCAGGAATATCTCCCCTCTTAACAAGTTTATAGAGCCAATGTTTGGATTCTCCTAAATATTCCGCTACTTCTCTCAAGCTCATATCATCGGCTACTTTTTTTATCATTTTCCGCATTGGTATAGTCAATTAGCAAATTAATTTATGCAAAGAAATAATTGTATGCTTATATATGTTTAATAACATCAAAACTTCTTAACAATTTAAATAAACACATTTTTTACTTATGTTTAATCCTTTAGATAAATACTTATTCAAGCCTTATATCAAAAAACATCTATAATTACTTTGATTATTGCAGTTCAATGTTTGGATAAAAACACAATTTAATTATAGCAAACTATAAATATTCATTCAAGTATTTTATTTCTGGTTATACATAACACAATAAACCTCAATGTGCAATTAATTACACAAGCCAAGTTGAATTTTAATATTTTTGTATTATTACCTAACTAACAATGGCAGATGGGACTGGCGTAAGAATAAAATAGGATTGTCGGAAATCTGTCTGTATACTCTGTAAGGTTAGAATTGAGATTATATAATGCATTCTGATTCAAGTATGGCAAAGCAGAAACAACCCCTCACCGGAAAAGCACTGATCAAAGAAGTCTGTCGGCGGATTCGGGTTGCCCGTAGCTACTGGGATGCTCACAATAATCCTGCCTGTCGCCGAGAACGCGATCGCGCTTTAGCACTTTATAATACCCTAACCAAAGAACAAAAAGAACAGATTCCCCAAGTGTTGCGAGTGTGGCTTCGCTACCGCAGTGAAAAATACTTTGGCGCACACCGAACACCGCCGAAGTCGAAACGAAAGTCAAAATAATACCCTTGGGGCTTTCATTCTAGCTTGCTCTTTCAATATCGAACTCAGGTGACTTCTGACTTGTCAGATTGAAACAGGTTCTTTGTATCCTCTGTTTGACCGGAATAGCATAATTATTGGTTATGATCAGAACTCGCAAACACTTGGAGGATTGACTGGACAAGTTTGCTGTGCTATGGGATTATTTTCAAGGGAAAGCCAAATCAGATAAGTAAGTCTAGACAGAGGACTAATATCTTTTATTTGGTTTTTGTCGAGGTTAAGCCAAGCCAGATTAGCAAGTCCAGAGAGAGGACTTACATCTTCTATTTGGTTTTTGCTCAGAGAAAGCCAAGCCAGATTAGCAAGTCCAGAGAGAGGACTGATATCCTTTATTTGGTTTTCGTTGAGGAAAAGCAAAGTCAGATTGGTAAATCCAGAGAGAGGACTGACATCTTTTATTTGGTTTTCGCTTAGGAAAAGGCTATTCAGATTGGTAAGTCCAGAGAGAGGACTGATATCCTTTATTTGGTTTTCGCTTAGGGAAAGCCTCCTCAGATTGGTAAATCCAGAGAGAGGAGTTACATCTTTTATTTGGTTTCCGTTTAGGGAAAGCTCAGTGCGACTCGATAGTTCAACTGAGGCTTGTTCACAATCACTTGTACCTGCTTTTTCCAACAGCACCTCCACTGTTTTTTGAGCCTCATCTGACAAGCTCTCACGCCATAGACACCACTGTTTAAA